>VEQT01000056.1 GCA_018883065.1 Flavobacterium sp. | reverse complement strand
CTAAGAGATATGCAATACAAGCACGTGCCTTGCCTTTTGATAATCAAGATATAGTGCCGTTGTCATTCAAAGCAACCACAGCTGGGAACTATACCTTTACCTTGGCTCAAATGGATGGATTATTTGCCGCAGACCAAGCAGTGTATATCAAAGACAAAGAGTTGGAAAAAATCCACAACTTGAAAGAGTCGGCCTATACCTTTAGCGCCAATGCGGGAACCTTTGCCAATCGTTTTGAAATTGTATTCCAAGCTACCCTTACAGATTTACAAGCCAACTCGTGTGGAGCAACCATTGCCAATATGAACTCGCTTGTTTATGCAGATCTTGTAAATGGAGCTACTGGATACCGCTTTAAAGTGGTAAACAATACAACCTCGGCGGTTCAAACCATTGATCGTCCACAGCACTGGTTTGCGTTCAATATGTTATCAGCGTATGATTACAACACGCCATACACCATTTCGGTACAAGTACAAAAAGATGGTGTTTGGACCGGCTACTACGGATCAAGCTGTATTGTAAACTCACCAAATATTGTTGCAACGGGTGCAATGCAAATTAACCCGTCACAATGTGGAGCTACCTTGGCTACTTTGGGAACTGTAATTGCTACTACACCAGTGGCCGGTGCTACTGGATACAAATTCAGAATCACCAATACTACAGCAGGTGCAATAGGGAACAACTTGGTACAAGAAATTACCAGAACCAACCACTGGTTTACTTTGGGTATGTTGTCTCGTTACAACTACGGATCATCCTACACCATTGAGGTAGCGGTAAAAACTACCGGTGCGTTTACACCTTACGGAAACGCGTGTACGGTATACTCACCAGCGGTACCAACCTTGGCTACTTGTGGACAAACCGTTGCAACGGCTACTACTTTAGTACGCACAACTGCAATGACATTGGCAACGCAATACCGTTTCCAAGTAACACGCATGTCAACGCAGGAAACCATTACGTTTGATACGTCCAATTTCTGGTTTAGCTTTAGAGTAAATGTACCGGGTTATGCAGCGGGAGAACAATACGGAGTACGCGTTGCAGTAATGACAGCAGGAGCATGGTCACCATTTGGCGATGCGTGTGACATTACCGCGCCAATAGCTACAGCGAGAACTACTGAAGAGGCAGCGCCTAGCGAAGCCGGCTTGTTCAAACCAGTGGCTTATCCAAATCCGTTTGCGAGCAGCTTTGGTATCTCGTTGGCCACCCCATCTGCCGATGTAGTTCATGTAGTAGTATATGATTTACAAGGTAGAGTAATAGAAAAACAAAATGTATTTGTGTCCGAATTAGATGGTTTGCAAATTGGAACCAACTACCCATCAGGAGATTATCTTCTAGTAGTTGCTCAAGGCGCCAACATCAAATCAAGTCACATTCATAAAGATTAAGTGTTGTTTATAGATTTTAAGGGGAAAGGCCCTCCAGCAATGGGGGGCTTTTTTTATTAGCTTTTAGCTTTTAGCCACGAATGCACGAATTAGATTAACGAATAACGATTGTTGATATATGATTTTTGATATGTAAAGTAACTTAAGAACGTCATTGCGAGGAGGAACGACGAAGCAATCTTGCCCAGTATAAAGTCATAAAGTCTAAAGTCGTAAAGTCAAAAGTCCGCCACAGAGCAAAACTCATAACTCAAAACTCATAACTCATAACTCTCCCAAAAGTTCTTGGTAAATTTTTATAACCTACCACCTAAAACCTACCACCCACAACCTAAAATAGATTTCCCTACATTTACACCCAACAAACCAACCCATGAAACCCTCCGAGCGCAAAATTGAAATCCTTACTGCCGCGGCACAGTTGTTTAAAGCCAAGGGCTATAGCGCAGTGACCATGCGCGATTTGGCGCAAGCACTCGATATCAAAGCGGCCAGTTTGTACAACCACATTCGGTCCAAACAGGAGATTTTAGAGCTCATAATCATAGGCATCGCCGAAGAATTTACCCATACCATTTCGCAAATCAGTGCCGCCCAGACCAACAGTGTGCAAAAACTCGAGCAGCTCATTCAGTTGCACGTCGACATTACCGTGCGCAATCCCGATGCTTTGGCTTCATTAAACAACGATTGGATGCATTTGCCCGAAAAACAGTTGCAGTATTTCCTAAAAATGCGCGAAGAATACGAAGCCCAGTTTCGGCAAATTGTTAAAACAGGCATTGCCAAAGGCGAACTCAAAAACCAAAGTGCCGAGGTTATTTTATTTTCCTTATTGTCCACGCTCCGCACACTCTATTTGTGGTACGGCAAAAAAAGCGGTTTCTCCGAAGCCGGTCTCAAAACCCAATTGCCTCAGATTTTATTGCAGGGGATAGTTTAATTTGTTTTGCAATACAAATTGTTTCAAGTTTCGTAGTTCGGCTGGCGCCTCACTTTTGTTTCAAGTTTATTCCGCTTCGCTCCATCTGTTCGTCCTGAAGTTTCAAGTTTCAGGTTTCAGGTTTCAAGTTGTATAACTATACTAAGTACAGTTCTCTACTATTGAACTCTAGCGAAGCGGAACTATTATTCATGAAACCTAAAACTTGAAACAAAAAACAACACCGAATTAAAATAATACTTAAATTTGCCTAGTAAACTAACAATTGTTAGTTGAATTTTTAAATTCAGTTTATGGCTAAATTTTACTCGATTCCGGTAGCCGAAGTGCACAAAGAAACCCCCGACTGCGTGGCGGTTACAATGGCAATTCCGCATGAATTACAGGAACAATTTCAATACAAAGCCGGACAATACCTTACATTTCGTGCTCAGATTAATGGTGCCGAAGTACGCCGATCGTATTCGCTTGCTACTGCTCCCCACGAACAAAAATGGCAGGTGGCCATCAAGAAAATTCACAACGGGGTGTTTTCTTCTTTTGCCAACGACCAACTAAAGCCGGGCATGATGCTCGAGGTGATGCAGCCTCAGGGTACTTTCTTTGCCGAACCTAGTGCCCATACCCAGCATTATATTGCTTTTGCTGCCGGGAGCGGAATCACACCTATTTTATCCTTAATTAAAATGCATTTGGCCGCCGAGCCCGAAAGCACGTTTACTTTATTTTACCAAAACCGTTCGGTCAAATCGATTGTATACAAAGAAGAACTTGAGCAACTCAAAAACACCCATTTCAATCGTTTTGAGTTATTTCATTTCCTCACCCAAGAGCACCGCTCGGCCGAGTTATTCAATGGCCGTTTTAGCGCCGAGAAATTGGCCGTCATTGCCCAAAAATTACTCGATATTTCGAGTATAGCTGCTTGTTATTTGTGCGGACCCGAAGAGATGATTCATTTGGTTCGTGAGCAATTAGAAGCGGCTGGTTTACCCAAACAACGCATACATTACGAGTTATTTACCAGTGGTTTAACCGCCGCCGACAAAGAACGCATCAGTAAAATTGTTGAGAAAAAAGTAGATGGAACCGAGGTGACTATCCTTGATGGTGGCAAAGAATTCCATTTTGTGATGGGCAAAGATTTTGACAACCTGCTTGATGGTGCGATAGCCGCAGGCGCCGATTTGCCCTATGCCTGCAAAGGCGGGGTGTGCAGTACGTGTCGCTGCCAGGTTATCGAAGGATCGGTCGAAATGAAACTCAACTATTCTATCGAGGCCGAAGATTTGGCCAAAAATTATGTACTCAGCTGCCAAGCCGTGCCCACTTCGCAAAAAGTGGTCGTCGATTTTGGTATATAATAAACGATTTTTGAAGCTATTTCCCGCTGTTCGCGCTACACGGTAGCTTGCTTCCATCGGGGCTAGGAAAAAATAAAAAGACAAAACCAATACTAAAGTTCAAAAACAATGTCAGAACAAGAAGTAAAAAACCTGGAAAAATTGTTTGAGGCCCGCATTGCCAAAGACGATAAAATCGAGCCCAAAGACTGGATGCCCGCCAACTACCGAAAGACACACATCCGTCAAATTTCCCAACACGCCCATTCCGAAATTGTAGGCATGCTGCCCGAAGGAAATTGGATTACGAGAGCTCCTTCGTTGCGCCGCAAAGTGGCCTTGTTGGCCAAAGTACAGGATGAGGGCGGACATGGATTGTACTTGTACAGTGCCGCCGAAACCTTGGGTATTTCTCGCGAAGAAATGGTAGATCAATTACACAACGGCGAAGCCAAATATTCTAGCATTTTCAATTATCCAGCTGTAACTTGGGCTGATATGGGAACAATTGGTTGGTTGGTTGATGGTGCTGCCATTATGAATCAAGTGGCACTCATGGGAACTTCCTACGGGCCTTACTCGCGCGCTATGGTTCGTATTTGCAAAGAAGAAAGTTTTCACCAACGCCAAGGCTTTGAGATTTTACTCACGCTTTGCAACGGTACGTCCGAGCAAAAAGCCATGGCACAAGATTCGCTCAACCGTTGGTGGTGGCCTTCGTTAATGATGTTTGGCCCGCGCGACGCCGATTCGCCCAACACCGAACAATCGGTAAAATGGAAACTCAAACGCAAAACCAACGACGAATTGCGTCAGGCTTTTGTCGATCAAACGGTGCCTCAAGCCACTATTTTAGGACTCACTATTCCAGATCCCGAACTCAAATGGAACGAGGAGCGTCAGCAATACGATTTTGGCGAACTCGATTGGAACGAGTTTTGGCAAGTAGTCAAAGGTCACGGACCTTGCAATAAACAACGCATTGCAGCCCGTGTTAAAGCCCACGAAGACGGAGCTTGGGTGCGTGATGCCGCCATGGCCTATGCCGAAAAACAACACAACAAGACCATCAAACAAGCAATATAAATTCAGGTTTTAGGTATTTGGTAGTAGGTTTTAGACATCTGACCTACCACCCAAAACCTACCACCCACAACCTATTTAGATATGAAAAATTGGCCACTTTGGGAAGTATTCATCAGAAGTAAAAATGGATTAGAGCACCGCCACTGCGGAAGCTTACATGCTAGTGATTCCACCATGGCACTCGAAAACGCCCGAGACGTATACACCCGTCGTATGGAAGGCGTGAGTATTTGGGTGGTGCCATCGGCTCAAATCACAGCATCCAATCCGGAGCACAACGGCGAAACCTTTGAACCAGCCATTGACAAGGCTTACCGCCATCCTACTTTTTATGAGTTGCCCGACGAATTAAAACACATGTAAAAGGTCTTAGGTTTTAGGTCTTAGGTTTTAGGTTTTGATAATTTAGAAACACCTACCACCTACCACCTACCACCTAACCCCTACCACCTAAAACCTACCACCTACGACCCACCACCTACGACCCACCACCTAAACTCTATCACCTTAAAAAATGGATAACAATTTAATTCAATACATCCTCGGGATTGCCGACAATTCTTTGATACTAGGCCAACGTTTGGGCGAATTGTGCGGACATGGTCCTAGTCTTGAAACCGATATAGCGCTCACCAATATTTCGCTGGATTTGTTGGGGCAAACGCGTTTGTATTACCAATATGTTGCTCAATTGCAAGGCGGCGAGGCGACCGAAGATACGATTGCTTTTTTGCGATTGGAACGCGACTATAAAAACGCCTTGTTGGTAGAACAACCCAACACCGATTTTGGATATGTAATCGCCCGGCAATTTTTGTTTGATGTATTCCATTTGCTTTTGCTAGAAGAATTGCAACACAGCAAGGATGAACACTTGGCCGCTATTGCGGTAAAAAGTACCAAAGAAGTGTTATACCACACACGCTTTTCCTCTGATTGGATCAAGCGATTGGGTGACGGGACACCCGAAAGTCATGCCCGCATTCAAACTGCCATCAACGACTTGTGGATTTACACCGACGAATTGTTTCAACCCACCGAGGCCGAATCTATCGCAGTTGTGCAAGGTATTGGCGTTGATTTAACTCAATTAAAAGCCAACTATTACCAACAAGTTTCTGCTGTTTTGACTGCAGCTACCTTGATAATTCCTGCCGTGGAGTATTTTCAAAAAGGAGGGAAGCAAGGCATTCACAGCGAACACATGGGGTTTATACTAGCCGAACTGCAGTATATGCAACGCGCCTATCCCAATATGAACTGGTAATCATTCCAATAAATCATTCCATAATCGACTCATGAGCACCACAACAACTCCTATTGATCCACAACTCCTCGACATACTCGAATCGGTTTCTGATCCGGAGATTCCGGTCTTGTCGATTGTGCAAATGGGATTTGTTCGTTCGGCAGAGTTCGTGAACAATCGGGTAGAAGTAGCCATTACGCCAACCTATAGTGGTTGTCCGGCTATGGATGTAATTGCCGACGACATCAAAGCGGCTTTTTTAGCTCATGGCTTTATTGCGCAAGTTCAACTGGTTTTGTCACCGGCTTGGACCACCGACAACATTACTGCCCAAGGCCGATTGGCTTTAGAGAAATATGGCATTGCCGCACCCTTAGATCCTATTGCCGATAAAGAAGCTTTATTGGGCAATAAAAAACAGGTAAAATGCCCACAATGCGGCACATTAAATACTAAATTAATCAGTCAATTTGGTTCTACGGCTTGCAAAGCATTTTTTCAGTGCGAAGACTGCCTAGAACCCTTTGATTATTTTAAATGTTTAAAATAAAATACAATGAGTAACGCACAAGATTCTCCTTTTGGTCCTACAATTAGCTATACCGTGCAAGCGCAGGTAGCTTGGATCACGCTCAATCGTCCCGAAGTATTCAATAGTTTTAACCGAGAAATGGCCTTGGCTACTCAAGCCGCCCTTCAAACTGCTGCGGCTGATGCCTCTGTACGTGCCATCGTTTTGACCGGAAATGGAAAAGCCTTTTGCGCCGGCCAAGACTTAAAAGAAGTGACTACACCCGAGTTGCATCCGGGTTTTAAAAATATCATCGACGAACATTACAATCCCATAATCAACTTGTTGCGCAGCATCGAAAAACCGATTATTGCGGCAGTCAATGGCGTAGCCGCAGGAGCTGGTGCCAATATTGCATTGGCCTGTGATTTTGTAGTTTCGTCTGAGCACGGCAGTTTTATTCAGGCCTTTTCCAAAATTGGTTTGGTGCCAGACAGCGGCGGAACTTTTTTCTTGCCGCGCTTAATAGGCCTTCACCGCGCTACTGCTTTGATGATGTTGGGAGATAAACTCACCGCCGAAGAGGCTTGTAAAATGGGTATGGTGTATAAATTATATCCTTCTGCTTTTTTTCTGGAGGAGGTGCAAACCTTGGCCGAATCGTTGGCACAAATGCCTACTTTGGCCTTGGGACTAACCAAGCGCTTGCTCAACCAAGCCATGGACAATAGTTTGGAGCAACAATTGGCCTTGGAATCAGCCTTGCAAATTCAAGCCAGTTCTTCTCACGATTACCAAGAAGGTGTCACCGCTTTTGTAGAAAAAAGAAAACCGAAATTTCGAGGGAATTGATTGCTTCGCCAGTTCGAGCAAAGCTCTCGGGTAACGATTTTTGAATTTTGATTTTTGAATTTTGATTTTTGAATTTGAAAAAAATAAAGATGAATCCACAGCAATTAGAAGACCGCTTGATTCAATTTTCTGTAAATGTGATTTTACTTTGTAAAGGGATTGATAATTCATATGCTGCTCAACATTTAGCCAATCAACTCATTCGATCAGCTACATCTGCGGCTCTTAATTATGGGGAAGCTCGAGGCGGAGAATCCACAAATGATTTCTTACATAAAATAAAAATATCTGTAAAAGAATTAAGAGAAAGCAGTGTAAATATGAAAATCATGAAAGGGGCTGCATTAGTTTCAACACCCTTTTTATTAGACGAAATGATGAAGGAAAATGATGAGTTAATTTCAATATTTGTAGCAAGTATTAAAACCGCTACATCTAAAATTAGAAATAATAAATAAGATGACTTTGATCAATCAACAATCAACAATCAACATTTGTAGCAAGTATTAAAACCGCTACATCTAAAATTAGAAATAATAAATAAGATGACTTTGATCAATCAACAATCAACAATCAACAATCAACAATCAACAATCAATGTGGCCATCATCGGCTCCGGAACCATGGGCTCTGGCATTGCGCAAGTGGCTTCCACAGCGGGTTGTGTTGTAAAAGTATTCGATTTGAATCAAGAAGCGTTAGCCAAAAGCAAGCAAGCACTTGAAACGACGTTATCGAAATTAGTAGAAAAAGAAAAAATCGAGGCCAACGAAAAATCCCGAATCCAAAACAATATTACTTACGTTAGCACACTAAAAGAATTATCCGACGCTGATTTAGTTATCGAAGCCATCGTAGAAAATCTTGAAGTGAAGCGAAAGGTATTTTCTGAATTAGAAGCTTTGGTCTCCGAAAATACGATATTGGCTTCCAACACATCATCACTATCTATTGCTTCCATTGCCGCTTCGTGCCAAAAACCAGCACGCGTCATTGGAATTCATTTTTTTAATCCAGCGCCATTGATGCAGTTGGTTGAGGTAATTCCTGCCGTACAAACCAGTGAAGAAGTGTTGCAAAAATCAGTGCAAATCATCTCCGACTGGAAAAAAGTGGTGGCGGTTGCCAAAGACACACCCGGCTTTATTGTGAATCGGGTGGCTCGACCTTTTTATAGCGAGAGTTTGCGCATCTACGAAGAAGGTGTAGCCGATTTTGCTACCATCGATTGGGCTTTAAAAACGATAGGCGGATTTCGTATGGGGCCATTTGAACTCATGGATTTAATTGGTCACGATGTTAATTATGTGGTTACCGAAACCGTATTTACGGCCTTTTATTTCGATCCAAAATTCAGGCCTTCATTCACACAAAAACGTTTGTTGGAAGCGGGCTATTTGGGTAGAAAATCAGGCCGAGGATTTTACAATTACAACCAAGAATTGCCAAATCCAAAAGAAGATGTAGTGCTAGCAAAATCTATTTTTGAACGCGTAATCGTGATGCTTATCAACGAAGCAGCCGATACGTTCTTTTTAACTATTGCATCAGCCAAAGACATTGATAATGCGATGACCAAAGGAGTAAATTACCCCAAAGGATTACTCGCATGGGCAGATGAACTCGGAATCAATTGGTGTGTTCAAAAACTAGACGAACTCTACGATGAATACCATGACGATCGGTACCGATGTAGCCCGATTTTGAGAAGAATGGCAAGAGAAGGTGGTAGGTTTTTTTAGGTTGTAGGTGTTAGGTGTTGGGTGTTAGGTGTTAGGTTGTAGGAAGTTGGTAAAATATAATGTATGGAATCAAAATATCATTTTACGTTTGAAGATTTATTGGTTTATCAAAAAGCTATGCAATTTGGTGAAGTGATCAATAATCAAGTAAAATGTTTTCCAAAAGAAGAAAGATTTGAATTGTCTTCTCAATTTAAAAGGGCAAGTGATTCAATTGCCTTAAATATTGCAGAAGGTTCCGGAGGAACAGATAAGCAATTCTATAATTATCTTGGGAATGCTTGGCATAGTGCGCACGAATGTGTTTCGTGTAGTTCTAAAGCACATTTAAGAAAATATATTTCAGATGAAACAAACGAAATGAATAGAGAAATTTTATCAGAAATAACCAAGATGATAAGCAGTTTAAGAAGTATAATTGGTAAACGAATAAATAGTTAGTATGGCAAACCTAAAACCTATTCCCCACCACCTAATACCTCATAAAATGCTCTCACAAGATCCCTACAGCCAGTGGCTCGGAATCGAAATTCTTGCCTGTGAAATCGGTAGGTGTACAGTAGGCATGACCGTGCGTAAGGAAATGCTCAACAGCATGAACAAAGCCCATGGTGGAATTACCTATTCCTTAGCCGATACGGCTTTTGGGTTTGCCGCCAACACACACGGCAAATTTGCAGTATCTATCGAAACCTCTATCAATCACATCGAAGCGGTAAACGAAGGCGATTATTTGGTAGCCGAATCGGTGATTGAAAAGGTAAATACCAAATTGGGATTCAATATTATTGAGGTTCGTCGAAAGTCGAAAGTCGAAAGCCAAACGGATGAACTTGTGGCGCTTTTTAAAGGCGTCGTTTATCGAACAAATAAAGAATGGGAAGAACAAGATTAACGATTGAAGATTTTTGATTTTTGACCCGAAAGATCTGCTCGAACAGGCGAAGTATCTTAGAAGTTTTTAAAATCAACAATTAAAAATCGTTAATCAACAATCAAATAAATCAATATGGACGCATACATCATAGACGGAATTCGCACACCAATCGGCAGTTATCAAGGCACTTTAGCTAGTATGCGTGCCGATGATTTGGGTGCTTTAGTAATTAAACAATTAGTAGAAAATAACCCCAGTATTCCAGCAGCGGCTTATGATGATGTCATCATGGGTTGTGCCAATCAGGCCGGTGATGATAATCGCAATGTGGCGCGTATGTCGTTGTTATTGGCTGGATTGCCCTATACGGTCCCTGGAGAAACAGTCAATAGATTGTGCAGTTCGGGATTATCTGCTATTATTGGAGCTAGTCGTGCCATTAAAGCAGGGGACGGGCAGTTGTTTATAGCCGGAGGAATCGAGAACATGACTCGAGGACCATTGGTGGTTTCTAAGCCTTCATCGGCTTATGGAACCGATTCAAAAATGTATGATTCGAGTTTTGGATGGCGTTTTATCAATCCGAAAATGCAGGCCATTTATGGAACCGATGCCATGGGTGAAACAGCCGAAAATTTAGTTGAAAAATACACGATTTCACGGGAAGATCAAGATGCGTTTGCGTTACATAGCCAACAAAAAGCGGCAAGAGCACAGGCTTCAGGAAGATTAGCCAAAGAAATTGTTCCGGTAGCCATTCCGCAACGAAAAGGCGATGCCATTCAGTTTTCAAAAGATGAATTTATTAAGCCAAGTACGTCAATGGAAGGTTTATCGAAGTTGCGTCCAGCCTTCAAAAAAGACGGAAGCGTAACGGCTGGAAACGCCTCAGGATTAAACGACGGCGCATGTGCAACACTAATTGCATCAGACGAAGCAGTGAAAAAATATGGTTTAAAACCGTTGGCTCGAATTGTAAGTTCGGCTGTAGTAGGAGTAGAGCCAAGAATCATGGGAATTGGTCCGGTAGAAGCTACTAAAAAAGCCTTAGAAAAAGCAGGTTTAACTTTAGATCAAATCGATATCATCGAATTAAATGAAGCGTTTGCAGCACAAAGTATTGCTTGTATTCGTGAGCTCGGATTAAAAGACAACGATCCCAGAATAAATCCCAACGGAGGTGCCATTGCCATTGGTCATCCACTGGGAGTTACAGGAGCCAGAATTGCCTATTCAGCAGCATTAGAATTGCAATTGACAGGAAAACGATATGCTTTAATTACGATGTGTATTGGCGTAGGGCAGGGATATGCGGTGATAATTGAAAGAACATAGATTAACGATTTTTGATTGTTGATTTTAGAAATCAACACCATTAAAATAAATAGCATGATAAAAACACAACATTACGTACTCGGAAAATGGACCTCAGCCACCGGCGAAGGGAAACCTAGCTATGATGCGGTAACGGGAGAATTTATTGCCGAAACTTCTGTAGAAGGATTGGATATTCCTGCGATTTTACATTATGGAAGAACCAAAGGTGGCGAGAAATTGCGCAAAATGACCTTTCAAGAACGCGGGAATAGGATTAAAAGTTTGGCGATGTACTTAACCAAACGCAAAGAAGCTTTCTATGAATTGAGTTACCGAACAGGCGCTACCCGAGTGGATAGTTGGATTGACATCGAAGGTGGTTTTGGCAATTTATATGCTAATGCTTCGTTGCGAAAATTATTTCCCAATCAACCCTATCACGTAGAAGGCGACCCAATTGATTTGTCGAAGGGCGGACGCTTTATGGCGCATCATATTTTGGTTCCGAAAAAAGGAGTGGCCATTCACATCAACGCCTTCAATTTCCCCATTTGGGGTATGCTCGAAAAATGTGCTGTCAATTGGATGGCGGGAATGCCAGCAGTGGTTTTGCCAGCGCCCGTAACCGCTTATTTAACCGAAGCTGTTGTTAGAGAAATTATCGCTTCGAATATATTGCCAGAAGGCGCCTTGCAACTCATTAGTGGAACCGCTAAAAGTATTTTTGATACGGTTGAAAGCCAAGACGTAATTACCTTTACAGGTTCGGCAGCTACAGGAAGATTATTGAAAACGCATCCAAGAATTATTCAAGAATCGGTTCCGTTTACAATGGAAGCCGATAGTTTGAATGCCTCAATTTTAGGAGAAGACGCCGTTCCTGGAACACCCGAATTTGATTTGTTCATCAACCAAGCGCGTAGCGAAATCACCGTAAAAGCAGGTCAAAAATGTACTGCGATTCGAAGAATGATTGTCCCAGAAAAATTGATGGATGAGGCGCAAGCTGTGCTTTCAAAATCATTAGCCAAAGTGGCTATCGGTGACCCGAGAGTAAAAGAGGTTCGAATGGGAGCTTTGGTAAGCAAAGACCAGGTGAATGTTTTGAAAGGAAGAGTTCAGGAATTAGCCAAATCGGCCAAAATTGTGTATGGTGATTTAGAAAAAACAACGCTAATTGGCGCAGATGAAAAAGGCGCTTTTGTGAGCCCAATTCTGCTTCGCGAAGATCATCCAATTACCAATTTAGCCGTACACGAAACCGAAGCTTTTGGACCAGTTTCAACGATTATGCCTTATAAAAATATAGACGAAGCCATCGAATTAGCCCAAATGGGGAAAGGTTCGCTAGTATCGTCTATCGTGACCAATTCAGACGAAATTGCCAAAGACTATGTGGTGAATGCAGCCTCACATCACGGAAGAATTTTAGTGCTGAATCGTGAAAACGCCAAACAAAGTACGGGTCATGGTTCGCCACTGCCATTATTGGTTCACGGAGGTCCGGGACGTGCCGGTGGAGGAGAAGAAATGGGTGGTGTTCGCGGCATCAAACATTATATGCAACGTTGCGCGATTCAAGGTTCGCCCACCACATTAACCGAAATCACCGGGATATATCAAGCCAATTCGGCCTATAAAGAAATTACACAACATCCGTTCCAATACCATTGGGAGGATATTCAACCGGGTATGTCCTTGCGCACGCACAACAGAACGGTTACCGATACCGATATCATCAATTTTGCCAATTTAACTTGGGATCATTTTTATGCCCATACCGATATCACTTCGTTGGATGGCAGCATTTTTAAAAAACGTACGGCACACGGGTATTTCATTTTAGCGGCTGCCGCTGGTTTGTTTGTCTATCCAAATAAAGGTCCGGTGGCGGCGAATTACGGTTTGGAAGAATGTCGTTTCTTGCGTCCGATTTACCATAACGATACCGTTTATGTACGTTTAACCTGCAAGCAAAAAGTGGATAGAGATGTTGCTTCAGCAGAACATCCAAGCGGCATTGTAAAATGGTTTGTTGAGGTTTTTGACACCCATGACGAATTAGTAGCGGTAGCGACCATCTTAACAATGGTGCAGAAAAAACAAGAAGTTTTCGTCGAAATGACCGATGAAAAAGTGACCGAATGCATCAACAAATTAACGCCCGAATCCAAACCAAATTGGGGGATTTTAACTCCGCAACATGTGTTAGAACATTTGGAAGAAGGCTACCGAATCCTATCGGGTGAAATTCAGGATTTCGAAATTGCAACACCAGAAAAGATATTGGATAAAGTGCATAATTCGTTATACAATTACGATAAATTTCCAAAAGGGACCAAGTTTCCAACGATGAAGAAAGATGAATTGGAAGACTTAGTTCATCCCGATTTTGAAACCGCCAAAGCCAAGTTTTTTGAAGCCAGAGAACAATACAAAACCTACTTCAAAGAAAATCCAGAAGCGGTATTAAAAAACATGGTTTTTGGAGAATTGAACAAATACGAATCCTATTTGTTAGAACGAAAACATTTGAACCATCACTTTGAGCAATTTGGGTTAGTATAATTAACGATTGAAGACTTACGATTTTTGATTTTAGAAGTAATTAAAATCAACAATCAACAATCAACAATCAACAATCAACAATTATTATGAGCGCTTACGTAAAACAAGAAATAAAAAACAACATCGCCACAATCGAGTTTTTTCATCCAGAACAAAACTCTTTACCGGGCAATATCCTAGAACAATTGGCCAATACCATATCTGAAGTTGGAAATAATAACGATGTAAAAGTAATCATCTTGCAAAGTGGAGGCGACCGTACTTTTTGCGCCGGTGCCAGTTTTAAGGAACTAATTGCTATTGATGATGCCGCAACCGGGAAAGTGTTCTTCTCAGGATTTGCCAACGTAATTAATGCCATGAGAAAATGCCCGAAATTCATCATCGGACGCATACAAGGAAAAACAGTTGGTGGCGGAGTAGGCATAGCTGCCTCAACCGATTATTGTATGGCAACCCAATTTGCTTCGATTAAATTATCCGAATTAAATGTAGGCATCGGGCCCTTTGTAGTTTCGCCAGCCATCGAACGAAAAATGGGTGTTTCGGCCCTATCACAAATTGCTATTGACGCCAATTCATTTTATGATGCTTCATGGGCCAAAGAAAAAGGCTTGTTTGCTCAGGTTTATGAAAGTATCGAGCAAATGGATGAAGCGGTACTGGCTTTTGCCAAACATTTGTGTACGTACAATCCCGAAGCCATGCTCGAAATGAAAAAGATTTTTTGGAGAGGAACAGAAGATTGGGACAATTTATTAGCCGAAAGAGCGGCTATCAGTGGACGATTAGTATTGTCTGATTTTACAAAAGAAATGTTACAGAAGTTTAAAATTTAGTTTCAAGTTTCAAGTTTCATGTTCTGTGACGTGAAACTTGAAACCTGAAACCTGAAACCTAAAAAAATGACCTATTCATTCAACGGATTCACCCCCGTGGTGCACAAAAGTAGTTTCATCCATCCGCAAGCCGCGGTTACGGGTAACGTGATTATTGGGAAAAATGTGTATGTAGGTCCCGGTGCTGCTATTCGTGGCGATTGGGGCGAAATCATTATCGAAGATGGTTGTAATGTACAAGAAAATTGTACCATTCATATGTTTCCCGGAAAATCGATGGTGTTAAAAGCGGGAGCGCATATCGGTCATGGAGCTATTATTCATGGAGCCAATATTGGAGCCAATTGCTTAGTCGGAATGAACGCCGTAATCATGGATGAGGTGAATGTAGGTGATGAATGTATCATTGGTGCGTTGAGTTTTGTCAAAGCCGGCATGCAAATTCCCAACCGAAAAATGGTGGTGGGTAATCCCGCCGAAATAATTAAATCGGTTACTGACGAAATGATTGCTTGGAAAACCAAAGGAACAGCATTGTATCAACAATTGCCGAAGCAGTGTTTTGATACTTTAAAATCAGTTGAGCCTTTGCGTGAAATTCCAACGGATAGGCCTTCGCAGGAAGCGTTTTATCAAACATTAGAAGAGTTTAGAAAAAAATAAATTTTGTTTCAAGTTTAATGTTTCAAGTTAACCGAACCTGAAACTTTAAACCTGAAACCTGAAACAACTAATTATGTTCGAATTCAAACTACCCAAAATGGGTGAAAGCATTACCGAAGCAACCCTTTTAAATTGGCTCAAGTCAGTGGGTGATTATGTGGAAGCCGAAGAAATTATATTGGAAGTTGCCACCGATAAGGTAGATAGCGAGATCGCTTCGCCTGTATCGGGTGTACTTACCGAAATTCGATTTCAGAAAAATGATGTAGTTGAGGTGGGAACCGTTTTGGCACTCATAGAGGTGGTAGGAAATGAGGTAGTAGGTGGTAGTAAAAAGGGAGCAGAAGAAAATTTAGTAGGCAATAGGAATGTAGACAAACCTACAACCCACAACCCACAACCTACATCCTCAATAAAACCTACAACCCACAACCTACAACC
>VEQT01000055.1 GCA_018883065.1 Flavobacterium sp. | reverse complement strand
GCCTACACCGAGATTACCGATTATGTGCGTGAGCACGGGATTGGTGAATACTTTGCTGCCGATATGGCCTTGCAAGAAGGCATGGTATCGGGAACCGGCTATTCGGCCGGATGGGGCATCATAGTGTTGTACCAAAATGCCAAAATGAAACAACGTGACATTACGTTGTTTGATGGTTATGCCTATGTGAATTCAGGAAATACCGAAGGATATACTTTGCCGGTATCTGGATTTAATACCATTCAAACTGGTGAGGTGGGCTTAAAATTAGGGGTTATGGCCAGCGAAGGCGATGTAAGTTTTACAGGCGATTATTTTAAAATTCAAAAACAAAGTGATGGTACTTTCATGAATTTGAGCCACAGCGGCAATTCGCCAACTAATTTTTTCAATTCATCCATCATAACTGGCGGATTGCGTTCGCCATATTTGGTGAACAATACGGGAATAGACATCAGCATGTTTACCGTGCCCAATACCAATAATAATGTAATCGGAAACAACCAAACAAGTACAAATTTTATGTATGGTACCAATGGAGACACCTACTCGATTTTTGCGATTGCCATGTCGGTTGATGCATACAATGCCAACGTAGAAAATATTATACAACCAGTTGCCATACAAGGAAATACATTACCTAATTTAACTAATCTAAGCTGTTTACCCGGTCAGGAAATTCAGTATCAAATTGAGGTGAAAAACTTGGGTAACGAAGCCATCAACAATTACAAAGTAGTTTTACCAATACCCTATAACACACAATACGTTCCGGGCAGCGCTAGCACCGAGTTGTTTTTTAGCCCTGCACCCTCAGCCAATAACGTGAGTTTTGATCCTACTTATGGAGCGCAAGGTGCATTAACCTGGGAAATAAGTCAATTGCCATTGAATGCCAATCCGGCAAATATCTTGGTGCGTTTTGGTTTTACCCTTCGCGCTACTCAAGATTGTCAGTTATTGGCCTCAAGCCAATGTGGTTCGGTAGTGAACGCGCAAGGACAAGCCAGCGGAACAGGAGCCATTACTGGTATCTCATTTGCCAATGCAAATTTAATCAGTGGCTACCAAACCAACGGCGGTTGCATCGATGAACCAATAGTAGCTGCCACGCCAATTCAAATAAACGGATCAGCCTATGTGATGCAAAGTTGTCCTGAATTTGTCGGACCTAGAATAATCAATTGGTGCAATTCAACTAATAGCGTATCCACAACCGAATTGACGGCTTACTTTTCAGCTGGAACCTTGTTTTACAATGAATTTCCATTAACGGCAAATACAATTCAGTACACAGCAGTTAATGCTATTCCTTTTACGGGTTCAAATTCAGCCGTTTTGTATGCCGTGAGTTTGGCCAATAGCGGCTGCGCTAATCCTTTCGTATTGAAACGTTGTGGAACTATTCAGGGAACCAATGATGTAGGTGCTGTAGTTAACGGTTTAACTGGTGGTATTTCCTTTACCAATATTTTAGCCAACGATTTGCTAAATGGGCAAGCAGCCAATGCAAGTTCAGTAGTAATTAGCATGCTACAAACTACAAACTCTGGTATTAGCCTAAATGGCAGTAATGTGGTGGTTGCACCAGGAACTCCAATAGGCAGTTACTTGCTCACCTACCAAATTTGCGAAACAACAAATCTTTCCAATTGTGCAACTGCAACTGTTTCAGTGATAGTAGATAACACCAGTCTTTTGGCTCAAGATGATACATACGTTGCTATTTCTTGTGGAAACGGAGTAGTTTTACCTTCTGTACTTCAAAATGACTTGGCCGTAAATGGATCTGCTCAAAGCAGCAATGTAACTTTAACCCAAATTAGCAGCACTAATCCTGGAATTCAACTCAATTTGGTTGATGGCACAATTCAAACTACTGGTTTGAGTGTTGGTAATTATTCCTTAGTTTATTCTATTTGTGATGTTACCAACAGTAGTTTATGTGATCAAGCCACTGTAACCTTACAAATTAACGACACTACTCCACCCCTAGTTCCAAACTTAGACAATATAGCAGCGCAGTGTTCATATACCTTTGAGGTACCCACTACAACTGACAGCTGCGCTGGCACTGTAATTGGAAACACTACAGATCCATTATTTTATGATACTTTAGGTACCCATACCGTTACTTGGTATTTCAGGGATTTAGCCGGAAACGAAAGCAGCACTTCACAATCGGTGACCATTTCAGCTGGTGAAACCGAGCAAAACCTCTCGCAATATGTGGCGTGCAACAACGATAATAGCGAAGAAGTAAATGTTGATTTAAACGCCTTACTACCTCCCGATATATCAGGATTAGGCAACTGGGAAGATACAGATAACTCTACAGGATTAGTTGGCAATACCTTTATTCCGTATCAAATTCCAGTGGGTAATTACCGTTTTTCTTATTCTGTACAAGTTGGCGCTTGTACCCAAAAAATAGTAGTCACGGTTGAACTTGACAATGATTGTATTGTAGAACCAATAGGAACGTGTATTTTAGTCGTGCACAACGCTGTAACGGTAAATGACGACCGCACAAACGATGTACTATTTATAGAAAACATAACCGATCCTGCTTGTTTTGTGGCCAATAAAGTTGAAGTGTACAACCGTTGGGGCGTATTGGTGTTTGAATCAAACCAGTACGACAACGATGCACATGCGTTTAGAGGCTATTCACAAGGTCGATCAACGATGGGGTCAGACGCATTGCCAACGGGCACCTATTTTTATACCGTACAAGGAACCAAACCAGACGGAACAATAGTTCGCAAACAAGGGTATTTATATTTAACCCGTTAATCGAATAGAATAACAGATGAAATCAAGATTACTTCATTTTATATTTATACTTGTAGGATTGAGCAGCCAAGCACAACAGGATGCTCAATTTACACAATACATGTACAACACCATTAACGTTAATCCAGCTTATGCCGGATCTCGGGGTGTTGCAAGCATATTTGGCATGCACCGTACACAATGGGTTGGAATTGAAGGAGCACCACAAACCAATTCATTTTCGGTAAACACGCCCTTGGGCGAAAGCAAAGTAGGTATAGGATTATCTGTAGTAAGCGACAAAATTGGCCCAACAGTAGACAACAATTTAGCGGCCGATTTCTCCTACACGATTCAAACCTCTGACAATTACAAATTGGCCTTTGGATTGAAAGCCGGTGGAAGCTTTTTTAATCTCGACGTTTCAAGGTTAGACCCAAACAATCCAATCGATCCATCACTCACCAATTACAACAAATTCAATCCTCAGCTTGGAGCTGGTTTGTATTTGCATTCTGAAAAAACGTATTTGGGCCTTTCGGTTCCCAATTTTTTACAAACCAATCGCTACAATGACAACGATGTAGCCATTTACAGTCCAAAAATGACCTATTATTTTATTGCCGGTCACGTTTTTGATCTAAGCCCAAGTGTACAATGCAAACCAGCCTTACTCACCAAACTTGTTAATGGAGCGCCGCTTCAAGTTGATCTTTCGGGTAATTTTTTAATTGTAGACAAATTTACCTTGGGAGTTGCCTATCGCTGGGATGCCGCCGTAAGTGGATTGGCTGGTTTTCAAGTATCTGAAAGCTTATTTATTGGCTATGGATATGATTATGAAACTACCCAATTGCAAAAATACAACTCGGGTTCACACGAAGTTTTTCTGCGTTACGAATTATTTTCTGCCTACAACTCTATTGTTTCTCCCCGATTTTTCTAATTATGAAACAGCAATCCTTTTATACGCTTAATTTATTTGTTTTACTATTTTGCTTTAGTAATGGCGTTTTTGCCCAACAAAAAGTAGTGGTTGAAAAAGCCAACAAACAATACGAAAAATTGGCCTATGTTGATGCGATTAAAACATACGAACGCCTAGCCGAAAAAGGGTATCAATCAGAAGAACTATATCAAAAACTAGGAAATGCTTATTATTTTAATGCGCAATTAGCCAAAGCAAATACCTATTATGCTCAATTATTTGCATTAAACAAAAACCAAGAACCCGAATATCTATATCGCCACGCACAAACGCTAAAAGCAGTAGGTGATTATACCCAATCAGATGCGATCATGGCACAATTTGCCAAAAAATCATCGGCCGATTTGCGCGCTAAACAATTTGATAACAGCAAAGATTATTTGGCACAAATTCAACAAAATTCTGGACGTTATGTGCTTACTAATCTCAAAATCAATTCGCCCTATTCCGATTACGGAAGCTCGGTACAAGACAATACGTTGGTATTTGCTTCTTCGCGTGATACGGGTAGCGTGTTTCAACGCAAGCACAAATGGACTAACGAATCGTTTACGTGTTTGTACAGTAGCAAAATAGAAGCTGACAATTGTTTGGACGCATATAAATTTGCCGCTGAAATCAATTCTAAATTTCATGAATCGTCGGCCGTTTTCACAAAAGATGGCAAAACCATGTACTTTACTCGAAATAATTTCAACAAAGGCAAAAAAGGAAAAGACGCCAACCGCATGACCTTATTGAAAATTTACCGAGCACAATTGGAAAACGGAACCTGGAAAAACGTTACCGAATTGCCCTTTAACAGCAACGAATTCAATACGGCTCATCCAGCACTTACTTCAAACGAAACGCATTTGTACTTTGCCTCTGACCGTCCAGGTGGATATGGAAAATCAGATATTTGGGAAGTAGAAATTAAAGCCGATGGCAGTTTTGGCGAACCCAAAAACCTGGGCAACAGCATCAACACCGAAGGACGCGAAACGTTTCCGTTTGTGAGCAAAGCCAACGAATTGTATTTTGCAACTGACGGTTACCCGGGCTTAGGCGGATTGGACATCTACCAAACCGAATTACAAGAAACATCTTGGAAAAAACCACAAAACATCGGAGCGCCTGCCAATACATCAGCTGACGATTTTGGATTTTATATCGATTCGGATACCCAAAAAGGTTTTTTGACGTCTAATCGCGAAGGCGGAAAAGGCAGTGACGATATTTATTCGTTTGTAGAAACCAAAAAATTAAACTGCACGCAAACCATCAAAGTAGCACTGGTTGATAAAGAAAGTAAAAAGTCAATCCAAAATGTAAGCATTACGATATTGGATGCGCAATTTCAAGTGGTGCAAAAACTCAATTCAACTGATGGTTCCATATCGATCAACGAAGTTTCTTGCGATAAAAATTACTTCATCCGATTAGAAGCACCCGAATACCAAACCAAAGAAATTTCTCTTGTAAAATCAACTGATGTTCATGCAGTTTACGAATTGGAATTGAACCAAAAACCCATTGCTTCTGGCGATGATTTGGCCAAACTGATGAACATTAAAATGGTGTATTTTGATTTAGACAAATGGAACATCCGACCAGATGCTGCCTACGAACTTGAAAAAATCGCATTGATTTTAGAAGAAAATCCTTTGATTAAAATTGATGTTCGCGCCCACACTGACAGCCGTCAAACTGCTGCCTACAATGCCAAACTTTCAGAACGCAGAGCCCAATCAATTATGGCTTGGCTGGTAAAACGTGGCATTGCTTCAGCCCGACTAAGTGGTCGTGGTTATGGTGAATCTCAATTGACCAACCGTTGCAGTGATGGTGTTCCGTGTTCAGAAGACGAACACCAGGCCAATAGACGTTCGGAGTTTGTGGTGGAGTAAAAGATTTTGTTTCATGTTTTATAGTAATTCCGCTTCGCTATAGGACATGCATTTTGTTTCAGGTTTCAAGTTTCATGTTTCACGACATGTAAAATATCCGCTTCGCTGTAGGACCTGCTTTTGTATTTGGTTTATTCAATATGTTTCATAGTTTAGCAATCCATTCAACTTGAAACTTGAAACCTAAAACCTAAAACCTAAAACTTGAAACCTCAACCCAAGTTTTTCACTATTTCTGCATTCAATTCTGAAAAATGAGCAATCACTTGATCGGCTTTGGAATAATCTTGTAGTTTCGAATTCACGCTGTCGTAGCCAATGCAATAGATACCCGCCGCTTTGGCTGCTAAAATCCCGTTGGTACTGTCTTCTATTACCACACAATTTTCTACTGGCGTTTGTGACAACCGGGCTGCTTCCTGAAAAATAGCGGGATGTGGTTTGGATTTCGGAAAATCTTCGCCCGAAACGATATGGGAAAAGTAGGGATACAACTCAAAGCGTCTAAAGATACGATCTATAGTGACCTTCGCTGAGGAGGAGGCCAACACCAACTGAAATCCATTTCCGTGCAATTCTTGGATTAACTCCAGCACGCCCTCCAACAAATTCAAATCGGGTTTGGAATCAAAAGCTTCATTAAAAAGCATACGCTTGGCCAAAACCAAATGGCCCACTTCCTCTTCTAAATTGTATATCGATTTGAGTTTTTCGTAAATATTTTTGGTTGAATTGCCGGTAAACGAAGCATAAACTTCACGGCTTACTTCTATTTGCAATTGCTCAAAATGTTGCTGGTAGGCATAATGATGTACCGGTTCGGTATCGACTATTACGCCATCCATGTCGAATATTACGGTTTGAATCATTCGGGTATTTCGAGTTTAAGTAAATCTTTGATTACGGTTTCGGCCGCGTGCAAGCCAAATACACAGGGCATCCAGCTGTTGGTGCCATAAAACGATTTCTTGTAATTTTTGCCGTCAGTCATTTTAAGGCTGGTATCGTCGGGAATTTCGGTCGAAAAAACCACTTTAATGCCGCGGTAAATTCCTTCTTTCTTGAGGCGTTTGCGCACTACTTTGGCCAACGGACAGGTTGTTGATTTACTGATATCAGTTACTTTTACTTTGGAGGCTTCAAATTTTCCGCCAGCCCCCATGTTGCTGATGATTTTCACCTTTTTTTGCTTGGCAGCCATCAGCAAATTTACTTTAGGTGTAATGCTGTCAATACAGTCTAAAACATAATCAAATTCAGGAGTAATCAATTCAAAAGCACGTTCGGGCTCTATAAACTCTTTTAAGGCAGTAAGTTTTAATTGGGGATTGATATCCAATAATCGAGCAGCCATAAGCTCTACTTTGGGCAAGCCTACGGTAGAATGCAACGCAGGCAATTGCCGATTGATGTTGGTAATATCAACCACATCGCCATCTACAATGGTCATATTACCTACTCCTGCACGGGCAATAAATTCGGCCGCAAAGGAGCCTACTCCTCCCAAACCAACAATTAACACATTTGCGTGCTTTAGTTTGGTAATTCCTTCTGATTTAAATAGCAGTTCTGCCCGTTCTTGCCATATTGCCATGTCTTCACTAGTTTAAATTATACCGATTTAAAAACGGCCACAAAAGTACAATTTAGGCTTGATTTTAATTGGTCGACTGACATTTTTTTGCAATCGGCTACCAAGGCATATACCTCTTGAATGGAACGATCCATCGCATCGGTTTCTAAAAAAAACCGATCTGCTGGAACATTTGATAATACCTCGGCCAACTCGGGCTGTAGAAACAAGTACTTGCCAAACGAAAGGTAATAGCCCTCTTGCAACAATTGTTGGGCTAAAGTGTTGTTTTTAGAAAAACCGTGTATGATGATTGGGACTGTAATCTTTGCTATTCTTATCGTGGCAATTAATTCTTGAAAAGCAGCCACACAATGAATAATTACTGGCTTTTGAACGTGTTCAGCCAACTGCAATTGGGCTTCAAAAACCTGTTGTTGCAAGGCAAATGGAACAGCTATGCGCTTGTCTAATCCGCATTCGCCCAGTGCAGCCACTTGGGGTAATTGCGCATATTGTTCTACCAAAGTCAATTCTTTATTTAAAGTTTCTTCCTGAATAAACCAGGGGTGAATACCCACCGAACATAAAGGGATCGACGCATCAAACTCCAACGGATATTGATTGACCAATGCTAGTTCACCAGGATTGGTTGAAGGGTTGTGGGTGTGAAGGTTGAAGAATGCTGCGTTTCTTGGTTTCAAGTTTCAGGTTTCAAGTTGAATGGATTGCTAAACTATGAAACATATTGAATAAACCAAATACAAAAGCGGGTCCTACAGCGAAACGGATATTTCACATGTCGTGAAACATGAAACTTGAAACCTGAAACAAAATGCACGTCCTACTAGCGAAGCGGAATTACTACATAACTTGAAACAAAAAACCTTAAACAAAAATATAACCGCTCTAAAACACAATTTGCTCTATTAAAACCTATTTTTGCAAACTACAAAACGCCATGATTAAAGCAGCAATAACACAATATTTCAATAACTTTAAGGGATTTCGACCTGAAATTTGGATCTTGACGTTGGTGACCTTCATTAACCGAGCGGGCACTATGGTGTTGCCTTTTTTATCGAAGTACCTCAAAGAAAATTTACATTTTTCTTATGCCGAAGTGGGTTGGATCATGGTGTGTTTTGGTTTGGGATCAATGTTGGGTTCCTGGTTGGGAGGCAAATTATCTGACAAAATTGGCTTTTACAAAGTGATGGTTTTCAGTTTGTTTACCAGTGGATTTTTATTTTTTGGGTTGCAATATATAACTACTTTTTGGGGACTATGTATCGGCGTATTTATTTTAATGACCATCGCCGACATGTTTCGACCAGCCATGTTTGTTTCTATTGCAACCTATGCACGACCTGAAAATCGAGTGCGGGCTTTATCCTTGGTTCGTTTAGCTATAAACCTAGGATTTTCTGCCGGTCCTGCTTTAGGTGGATTAATCATCATTACAATGGGGTACAGCGCCTTGTTTTGGGTTGATGGCGCGAGCTGTATTGCTGCCATTGTATTATTTGCAGTGTTGGTTAAAGAAAAGAAAAGACGAAAATCCAAAACAACCGACATAGATAGGCCAAAAGTTGCCTCGGTGTTTAAAGATAAAATATATTGGCTCTTTTTGTTTGTGAGTTTCAGCACAGCCATGTTGTTTTTTCAATTGTTTACCACACTGCCACTCTACCATCATGAATATTATGACTTAACTGAATTTGAAACGGGCTTACTCATGACATTCAATGGCTTACTCATTTTTATTTTAGAAATGCCCATAGTGAGTATAGCTGAACGCCGAAAAACAAATAAATTGAACATTATTTTGTGGGGCAGTTTCTTGATGGCTCTTAGTTTTTTTGTGTTGTTGTTTAACGCCTGGGTTGGTGTGTTGGTGCTTTCGCTGATTTTTATGAGTTTGGCCGAAATCTTCTTGTTTCCCTTTTCGAATGGATTTGCCATGAGCCGGGCGCCAAAAGGACACGAAGGCCGATACATGGCCATTTTTACCATGAGTTATAGTTTGGCTCACGTGGCGAGTTCAAAAGTGGGACTTGAAATTATAAGTGATTTTGGGTATCAATCCAATTGGTTGTTTATGGGGTTAGTTGGTTTATTAGCCATGGGATGTTGCCTGTGGATAATGCGTTTGCATAAACAAGAACAACGGCTATAAATTATATTTTTTGACTTCTTCTTTAATGTGTACTAAACTGTTGTTTGATGTACATAGTTGCTGACAAACAAACTGCAGCAGCAATTCTTTGTTTTGATGCGGAATATAATCCATCCAAGCGGGTTCATTCACTAAACCCCGAATTATCTTGAGCCTTTTAGTTGTTTCTGCAGACGTTCGCAGTAAAACTTGTTCTGGCAAAATGCTTTGATTTTTATGGAAGTAATTTGCTTGCTTCGTTTTTGGATCGTATTGAATAAAATAAAGCTTTTCAAAGTCATTATCCGGAAAGAAAGAAATCCATTCGGCATAGCCAATTTTGATTCGATTTTTAGAAGTGGTGTCGATGGGAATTAGCCGCCATTTGCAGTTGGCAGCACGACCCCAGTGATTGGATTTTCTATAGACGCCAACTTCGGTAAAATAGTATTCACTGCCCGATTTGCTTTTGTAATTCAAACCCAATTCCTGCAATTCATCTGCTGACACCTCTTGAAATACACAAAAAGTATGGCGATGGAAATTGGTACTGTTGTATATTTTTTGAGGCATAAAGTAAATACTGTGCAGGATTAAATATCTTTGCGGCAAACAAAAATACAATGTCAAAAGGAATTTACACGGGCTTAATCGAAAAAGATGAATACGGCAATTTTTATTGTGGATCTATTTTACTCGATTATCAATTGGTAGCAAAAAACTTTCAAATTGGTGATAAAATTTCCATCAAAACCGTAATTGAAAACCCCAGCGATAAATCGTATAATTTGTATCCGAAGAAATCGAGAAATTTTGCTAAGTACAACACCAAACCCGAACAATAGAACTATGTATGTTCTCCTTGCCAAACTTAACAAATTGATTTTGCCTAGCTTAACCAAAAGCGGATTAGACGTAACCAAAGCCAAACCGTGGCAAAAAGCACTCCTAGCCTACCGCTATTTTGTGACCGTTCGTGCTCTCGACAAAAAATAAGCAGAATTAAACAATTTTCTATTTGCATAATTGGTATTAATACCTATATTTGCAGCCGCAATAAGGCCTCGTGGCGCAACTGAATAGCGCATCTGATTACGGCTCAGAAGGTTACTGGTTTGAATCCAGTCGAGGTCACGAATGAATCCAAAAAAGTTAAAAAAACGCCAAGTTTACTTGAGCGTTTTTTTTGTTTTTGGATTCTCAAAGCAGAGCTTTTCTGGATGTCGCTTGCGAAATCCAAAAAATTTGCAAGCCTCATTTACTACTCTTTTCTTTTAAATATTTGATTCATTCTACAAACTAGATGTCGCTTGCGAAATCCAAATAATTTAGAAATTAATAAATACCAAAGGATCTACTTATAGCACTACCCGGTTATCATTTTCGCTTTTGATATAAAACATTTGTGTCCATTTTGTGTCCATAATTCTAACTCATTACCAATTATTGTAATTTATCGATCTGCATGAATTTTTCCGTTTTTTTCATGCAAACTAAAAAAATATCAGTACTTTTGTAAACATAAAAATGGAATTACTTCGTGAACATATCAAGCAGGGTGAGGTATATCGCCGTTCTGACCTGGAATATTATTCCACGGCCATAGATAGGCATTTGGCCCAATTAAGCAAAGAAGGCCTATTAGTAAAAATTAACCAAGGCTTGTATTACGCACCAAAACAATCAAAATTTGGAGTTGTTCCGCCTGAAGACCATCAAGTAGTAGAACGATTTTTGAAAGACGAAGACTTTCTGTTGGTATCCCCAAACACATTCAATTCATTAGGGCTAGGTCTTACTCAACTTTACAACACGACTTGGGTGTATAACCATAAACGAAAAGGCGAATTTAAACTCAATGGAAAATCCTTTGAATTTAAATTAAAATCTGCTTTTCCCAAGAATCTAACAAAAGAGTATTTGCTTGTAGAATTACTAAATAATATGGAAAATCTTGCAGAAGACCAATCTGAAACTTTGGATAGACTGCCCAATAAAATAGATAGTTTTAATACCGATGCTTTAATGAAGGCAACTCAACTTTATGGAAAAGGCCAAACAAAACGTAAATTAAAATCACTCGTTCGTAACGTACTTCAGCATGCTTGATTTTATACATAACGATCCTGAATTCAAATCACTTCTGTCGATTGTATCTACCCAAAAAGGTATTGATATCACATTGGTTGAGAAGGATTATTGGATTATGCATGCCTTGTATTCATTGCAACAACAAGGCATCGAGTTTGAATTAAAAGGAGGAACTTCATTATCCAAAGGCTTTGGGTTAATTCATAGATTTTCAGAAGATATTGACATTCACATTCGCACAAATTTTGGTTTATCTATTGAAGGTAAAGAGGACAAATCTCAAGTAAAAGCAGCGCGCAAAGAATTCTATGATGTTTTTGCAAATTCACTAGCAATAAACGGAATAACTGAAATTGTTAGAGACCATGAATTTGATGATAAAGAAAAATACCGAAGTGGAGGAATAAGACTCATCTATGAAAGTCACACTCCTACTTTAGAAGGACTAAAAGAAGGGATTTTATTAGAAGCAGGATTTGACACTGTAACACCGAATAGTCCTATCGATATTTCTTCGTGGATTTGGGAACACCTTATTTCACTAGGAGCACAGAACAAGTACATTAACAACACTGCAATTGGCATACAATGCTATCATCCAGGTTACACGCTTATAGAAAAACTGCAGACTATAGTTCGAAAATTTCGCAACAAAGATACCCCTGGCGCAACTGATGATAAAAACTTCATGCGGCAATATTATGATGTTTATTGCCTTCTTGGTAATTTGGATATACAAGCGTTTATTGGCTCTTCTGAATATGTAGCACATAAAGCTGCAAGAATAAAAGGAGCAGATAACCAAATACCACTTAGAAACCATCCTGCCCTATTATTGAGCGATTCGGAGATAAGAGAATCATTCAGAAAACGTTATCTATCAACTTCCAAGCTTTACTATAACGGACAACCAGCGTTTGAAGAGATTTTGGCAAGAATACAATTGCATTTGAATCAGTTGTAATACGTTTATGAACCAACTACCGAAAATTCCTCGGTGCTTCAAAAAGAGTTAAAGGTTTTGCCATAAACGAAAAGAGCATTGATTAAAAAACAAGGAAATCAAGATACTTAACGATGGTTTATCAATTCTAAGCAGAGCAATTGAAGACCAAGCAGTAAATTATGAAAACCATAATCCCAGCTGCAATTCAGTGATTGTTAGCTCGCACATTCACGGATGTTGAATCAAAATATGTATTGCACCTCTAAAATGGATTAGGGATAAAACCAAAAGCAATCATTACAATTATTGCTGAAATGGCGTATACCACCTTTTCTATTCGTGGTGCCCTAAATAGTAAATACCAAACAAAAAAGCACGAGTTATGTACCCGTGCTTTAAAACTTCTAAAATATCTTGGGGATAGTGTTTGATAATAAATTTGAAAAAAACAGGATTGTGTCTTAATTACGCAATTTCATCTATTGCACCATCAAATCGCAATTCGCAATTTCCATGGTAGCGATAGGTTCCTTTTTCAGAACTGTACTTAATAGGTGCATTGAGCTCATTCTTCATGAATGAAATATAATTATAAACGGTACGTTCAGAAATACCCAATTTGATGCAAAGCTCTTTTGGCGGACCTGTTCGTTCCGTTTTAATCAGTTCGTGTAATTTTTTGATAACTCTAATATCCATAACTAATGCAAGTATATATAAACTCACTGCAACCAAAATTCAGTCTATATTTTTTTTTTAAACAATTGTAAAAAAAATGAAAGTGCAACCCAATCCATTTCCAAAATGAAACACATTTTAAAAAAAAAGGTTACAACTTATTTAAAATCAATGGTGTAAAAAAGCAGTTTTCTTTACAGTTCAATTTTAAAATTTATGTAACAAGCAAAAGTAAAGGCGAACGTTTTGCAGTAGCTGTAGATTTTCTGCAGTAAATGTTAAATTTTGACAAACAGAGGTGACTTTGGTAATTCTAACGTACATTGAAAGTCTCAAAAAAAACAGAAAAAATAATCTTGAATTCCTATCAATATCAAACAAAAAACGTCAACAAATGCTTCGCTCGTGAAGAACTTAACCTAATCGAGTTCGAAGAATGTAGTTTTATTGGTTGTGATTTTAGTGCCTGTAATTTTTTGGGGGTAACATTTATTTCATGTTCATTTTTAAATTGTCAATTTGAAGGCGCTCAAATAAATCATGTGGCCTTACGGTCCGTTCGATTTATTGAGTGCAACTTAAAAAACTTAAATTTTGCCATGTGTGATCGGCTTTTGTTTGAGGTATATTTTGAAAACTGTCAATTGGATTTTTCAAAATTCTATACCTTGCCACTAAACAAAGCTCAATTTATCAGTTGTAGTTTATTGGCCGTTGATTTTATGAATGCAAACATCAACGGAGTACTGTTTGATCGTTGTGACCTGCACCGTACTGAATTCAATGGAGCTATTGCACTTAAAGCCGATTTCTATTCCAG
The DNA here is from genome assembly GCA_018883065.1 of Flavobacterium sp. Lineage (GTDB taxonomy): Bacteria > Bacteroidota > Bacteroidia > Flavobacteriales > Flavobacteriaceae > Flavobacterium. The sequence goes on along the minus strand of VEQT01000055.1, from coordinate 2,477 downwards.
TGAAAATTTCACCATTAACCCAACCAAAACTAAGGTAGAAAAGGCAGTTTTTGCTCAAGGAAAACTAGGTGGACTTGTAGCTAATATTGGGTTAAAATTATACTAGAGATTTTACCAAAACATAATCCTCCATCACATAACCAAAGTCGAGTACAATATCTTCTGATTTTAAAACAGAAAATCCATACATTTCGTAAAACATCTTCGCCGAATTGTAACGATTTACGTTTAAATTTAAGCTGTTGCATCCCGAATCTAAAGCAATTTGGCTCACAAAATCGAGTAGTTGTTTTCCGATGTTTAAACGCTGGTATTGCGGCAAAATATACAACTTATGAATCTTAGTGGTGTAAGGCAAATAATAGTGTTGTATTCCAATAAAACCCACAGCATTACCTTCTAAAAATACCATGTAATACAAGTGATTCTTTTGCGTCACATCGTGAGTTAACGCTTGATTGCAATAAAACAAATCAAGCATATACACCAATTGTTCTTTGGATAAAATGGAACCATAAGCCACAGGCCAAGTTTGGCGAGCAATGGATTCGATAGTGAAAAAATCGGCAGCTGTAGCCAACTTAATTTCAACGGCCTTAGCCATGAACGGTCTGCTTTTTACCGTATTTCACAATAACTGAAGCTTCAAATTCGAGCCATTCACGCCAACGTTTCTCCACGTCTATGCCTTGACCATATTTGCGAGCATATCCTATAAAAGTGGTATAATGTCCAGCTTCACTTTCCATTAATTCGCGGTAAAAAGCGGCCAATTCGGGATCTTCAATGTTTTGTGAAAGCACTTTAAAGCGTTCGCAGCTTCGGGCTTCAATCATGGCTGAAAACAACATCCGTTCTACAAATCCCGATACTCGGCTACCCGTATTGCTTTGTTTCATGTATTGCGCCAATTCACCTACGTATTCGTCTTTGCGTTCACGACCTAACTTTAACCCTCTTTTTTTAATGATTTCATGTACCATTTCAAAATGCTCGAGTTCTTCCTTAGCCAAGGCCAACATATCAGTTACCAAATCGGGATATTCAGAATTGATGGTAACAATGGTTATGGCATTTGTAGCGGCTTTTTGTTCACACCACGCGTGATCAGTCAGAATTTCTTCGATGTTGGTTTCCACGATATTTACCCAGCGGGGATCGGTAGGCAATTGCAAACGAAATGTAGACATACGATTTGATTATTAAAATACAAAAAGCGGTCGATCGCTCATCATTTCGTTTACTTCATCAGCAACTGCTTCAAATACAGCCTCATCGGTGTGGTTCATCAACACGCGATCAATTAAATCAACAATGGTTTCCATGTCACTTTCCACTAATCCACGTGAAGTAATAGCAGGTGTTCCGATGCGAATTCCCGAGGTTATAAAGGGTGATTTATCGTCAAAAGGTACCATGTTTTTGTTTACCGTAATTTCGGCTTTGACTAACGCATTTTCGGCTTCTTTTCCAGTTATGTTTTTGTTTCGCAAATCAATTAACATCATGTGGTTGTCGGTTCCGCCAGAGATCAAATGGTAGTCACGTTTCATAAAGGCCTCGGCCATGGCTTTGGCATTTTTTTGTACTTGCATCGCATAACGGAAAAACTCGTCGGTAAGGCATTCACCAAAGGCAACTGCTTTTGCTGCAATAATATGCATCAATGGACCTCCTTGATTTCCTGGAAACACGGCTAAATCTAGTAAAGCTGACATCATCCGAATTTCTCCTTTTGGTGTAGTTAATCCCCATGGATTCTCAAAATCTTTGCCCATCATAATCATTCCTCCACGAGGCCCACGCAAGGTTTTGTGTGTAGTTGTTGTAACTATGTGACAATGCGGAATGGGATCATTCATCAATCCCTTGGCAATCAAACCAGCTGGATGCGAAATATCAGCCAATAAGAGGGCGCCTACGCTGTCAGCAATTTGACGGAATCGAGCAAAATCCATATCTCGGCAATAGGCTGAAGCACCGGCGATAATCATTTTGGGTTGTTCGCGATTGGCTATTTCTTGAATTTTATCGTAATCAAATCGACCGGTTTCTTTTTCAACTCCATAGAAAGATGGTGTATATAATTTTCCTGAAAAATTAACAGGAGAGCCATGAGTCAAGTGACCACCGTGCGACAAATCAAAACCTAATATCTTATCGCCGGGTTTCAAACAAGCAGCAAAAACAGCGGTATTGGCTTGCGAACCCGAGTGGGGTTGCACATTCACATAAGCGGCACCAAACAATGCTTTGGCTCGATCAATGGCTATCTGTTCTACGATATCAACCACCTCACAACCACCATAATAGCGTTTTCCTGGATAACCTTCTGCATACTTATTGGTAAGGCATGAGCCAGCGGCTTCCATTACTGCATCACTCACAAAATTTTCTGAGGCAATTAATTCAATTCCATGTTGTTGTCTGTCTTGTTCATCAAGGATAAGTTCGAATATTTCTTGGTCGTGTTGCAT
>VEQT01000054.1 GCA_018883065.1 Flavobacterium sp. | reverse complement strand
ACTCCAACGCTTCAATAAGGGTCGTTTTTCCTGTTCCTGGACCGCCAATTAATACAACAATTTGCTTATTCATTTGATTTTATTGTGTGACAAACTTAGCTAAACTAAATTGGAATTAAAAAAATGGGCAAACTTATCCCTAATTTGAATTGTATTTTTTATTTGAGGTGTTAATTAATACCAATTGAAACCCTATATTTGCCTTTATTTTGTAGAATAATGGATAGCGAAAAAGCCCAAAAAACAGCCGAATTTTTTGAACGACTCAAAGTTGAATTAGACATGAACACGGCTTTTCCTTCGCAGTATTTGTTCAAGTTTATAGTCCCAACAGATCCAAGTAAAATCAACGAAGTAGCCAATGCCTTTGATTGTATGGGAGCAATTATCAAAACTACACAATCCAAAACAGGAAAATTCACGAGTTTATCAGTTGATGTACTCATGAAAAATGCTCAAGAAGTAATCGATAAATACATAGAAGTGTCAACAGTTGAGGGCATTATCTCACTTTAAATTATGGTTCCAAAATACATCAAAGAAAATGCCAACGACGTAGTGGGCAATTTAGAATACAATTCGGAGCGCAAGCACCTGATTATTCCCGAGTACGGCCGTCATTTGCAAAAACTCATCGACCAGGTAACCGAAATTGCCGATCGTGACGAGCGCAATAAAGTGGCCAAACACATTATTCAAGTAATGGGCAGTTTGAATCCGCATTTGCGCGATGTGCCTGATTTTCAGCACAAATTATGGGATCAGTTGTTTATCATGTCTGATTTTAAATTGGATGTAGATTCTCCCTATCCGATTCCTTCTCGCGAGGTGTTGCAACTCAAACCCGATCCGCTCAATTACCCACAAAATTTTCCCAAGTACCGCTTTTACGGCAACAACATCAAATACATGATTGATGTGGCCAATAAATGGGAAGAAGGCGAAATGAAAAGTGCCTTGGTAAAAGTAATTGCCAATCACATGAAAAAATCGTACTTGAGCTGGAACAAAGACACCGTAAAAGACGAAGTAATTTTTGAACACCTCTATGAATTGTCTGATGGCAAATTAAATTTATTGCACGGTGCCGAGGAGTTGGTCAATACCACCGATTTAATGCGAACCAATAAGCGCATGTCAAATAAAATCATGCCAACCGGTCCACAAAAAAATCAAAACAAAAAGAAACCCAAGTCGTTTCAAAAAAACAACAATTTTAAACAAAACCAATAGCAAATAAGCAGTCAAAATACCAAAGCATATGGGAACTTTTAAAATAGAAGGAGGCATCACACTCAAAGGAGAAATTAGCCCGCAAGGAGCTAAAAATGAAGCATTGCAAATTTTATGTGCGGTGTTATTGACACCAGAAAAAGTTACAATTAACAACATACCTGATATCATTGATGTCAATAAACTCATTACCTTATTGGGTAATTTGGGGGTTAAAATTCAAAAAAACGGTCCGGGTTCCATTACTTTTCAAGCTGATGAGGTAAATGTAGGTTACTTGGAAACCGAAGCCTTTAAAAAAGAAGGCGGCTCCTTACGTGGATCGATTATGATTGTAGGACCTTTGCTGGCTCGTTTTGGCAAAGGATACATCCCAAAACCGGGTGGAGATAAAATTGGTCGTCGCCGATTGGATACACACTTTGAAGGATTTATTAACTTGGGTGCTGCGTTTAGGTATAACCGAGAAGATCACTTTTATGGCGTTGAAGCACCCAATGGCTTAACCGGAACCTATATGTTATTGGACGAAGCCTCAGTAACCGGAACTGCCAATATTGTTATGGCCGCAGTTTTAGCCAAAGGTACAACTACCATATACAACGCCGCTTGCGAACCGTACTTGCAACAATTGTGCAAAATGCTCAACAGCATGGGTGCCAATATCAGTGGTGTAGGATCAAATATGCTCATTATTGAAGGCGTTGCTCAATTGGGAGGTTGCGAACACCGCATTTTGCCCGATATGATTGAAATTGGAAGTTGGATTGGCTTGGCCGCGATGACCAGAAGTGAAATTACCATCAAAAATGTAAGCTGGGACAACTTGGGTGTGATTCCCAATACATTCCGAAAATTAGGAATTACCTTGGAGCGTCGTGGCGACGATATTTACATTCCTGAACACAAAGACGGGTACGAAATAAAAACCGATATAGACGGATCTATTTTAACTATAGCCGATGCGCCTTGGCCTGGATTTACTCCCGATTTATTGAGTATTGTGTTGGTCGTGGCTACGCAAGCCAATGGCGATGTTTTAATTCATCAAAAAATGTTTGAAAGCCGTTTGTTTTTTGTGGATAAACTCATCGATATGGGTGCTAAAATTATGTTGTGTGATCCACACCGTGCGGTAGTGATGGGACACAATTTTAAATCTCAACTCAAAGCCACCACCATGTCATCCCCCGATATACGCGCTGGAATTTCCTTGTTGATTGCTGCTTTATCGGCCAAAGGAACCAGCACGATTCAAAACATCGAACAAATTGATCGCGGGTACGAGCGCATTGACGAACGTTTGCGTGCTTTGGGTGCAAATATTGTACGCGTGTAATGTCCAATCAGCAAACGGCAATACAAGCTACCTATTTTAGTATTCTAAGCAATGCTGGTTTGGCCTTGCTAAAAGGCGTAGCCGGTTACTTTGGTAATTCTTATGCGTTGATTGCCGATGCCATTGAGTCGACCACAGATATTTTTGCTTCTTTTTTGGTTTTGTTTGGTATTCACTATACCAATAAACCCGCTGATGAAAATCACCCCTACGGTCATGGACGTGCTGAACCGCTGATTACCTTTTTGGTGGTGGGATTTCTCATTACATCGGCCACAATAATTGCTTACGAAAGTATTTTGAATATCGGAACTCCTCATGCTTTACCCAAAACATGGACGTTATTTTTTTTGGGTGCAATCATTTTGTGGAAAGAATATTCGTTCCGAAAAGTGATGCAGCGCGCCAAACAAACCAATAGCTCGGCATTGAAAGCGGATGCCTGGCACCACCGCAGTGATGCGATTACATCGGTAGCTGCATTTGTGGGTATTTCGGTTGCTTTGCTTTTGGGAAAAGGCTATGAGTCGGCCGATGATTGGGCTGCTTTGTTTGCTGCAGGATTTATTTTTTATAACAGCTATTTAATTTTTCGTCCGGCCTTGGGCGAAATTATGGACGAACACGTCTACGATGATTTAATCGTTCAAATTCGAGAAGTTGCACAAAATGTTCCCGGAATTGTGGGGACTGAAAAGTGTTTTATTCGCAAAGCAGGTATGAAATTTCACGTCGATTTGCATGCGGTCGTAGATGGAAACCTTAGGGTAAAGGAAGGCCATGATTTGGCACACAACCTCAAAGATGCGCTACGCAATGAATTGCCAAACCTTGGGCATGTGCTCATTCATGTTGAGCCGAATTTTGAATCGTTATAAGTTCAGGATTTTTACTCCAAAAATTACACCGTCGTCCAAATATCCATTTTGGTAACTGCGCACATAGTCGATTCTGAAAAATTTTGCTTTACCAATTCCCAAATTATTCAAACCTATACTAAACTCATGATAGGGTAGATGATCGGGTACCGATAAGTTGTGGTAACCTAATAGGAGGGTTGATTGAAGTTTGTTGAGTAGCGGGATTTTGTTCATGATGTACCCTTGGTCATCGTGTTCGGTGTGAATTTGCAAAAAGGCATCATTGGTGCTGCTGCTGTAATAGGGTAATAAATTAAACCGATTCAGGTATTGCTCTTCGTTACCAAAATGGGTTTGGTTGCCGTTAAAGTGTTTGTAATCTACAAAAGCAATGGTTTGTGCTTGAGCAAACTGTCCAGCCTCAGCGCGTATACTCAAAAAACCTTTATTGCGTAAAGCCAGTCCGTAGTCCAGGCTTCCGCTCACTACCGAATAGTTGTATTTTTTGTTTGAACCTGCTACGCCCTGTTCCCATTGTAATCCGAGTTCGGGATAGGTGGAATTGGGTAAATTAAATTTTCCATCGGGTCTGGACCAGTATTCTTGCTTAAATCGAAACTTGGCCTGTATTTGAATTTTGCCCAGTTGATGCTGTTCAATTGCGGCTGTTGTATAATTGCTAGGATCAAGCGGATTATTGGAAGTGTAAGGGGTACTTTTGTTATACACTACATAATCCGAATGGTTGAACTCGGGTTTTCGTTCGGAAAAATCTACTTTTCCTGACAAGAATATGCCATTTAGTACCTCTTGACCATAATTCAATTCGATGAAATTTCGGGCGTAGTACTTGGCGTAGTTGTCTTTAAAAAACAAGGTACTTACAGAATTGACTAAGCCAGAAATGGGATTGTTGCTGTTAAATTGAGCCAACTCACTTCCGCCAGAAAATCCCCATTTTGCTTGTGTTTGGTTGCTCAATTTTTGATTATAGAAAAGTACACCTCTAAACTCTTGGTCGTCAATACCATAATTTACAGAAGTGCCAAACGAATAATAGGTACGGTCTTCGGAGTTGCGTTTGCGGAAGCTAATTCCCGTGCTGAGGTTCCAGCCTTGCACCGTATTGAATTCAACGCCTTTTAAAAAACCATCAAACGCAATTTCTTTTTTTAAATAGGAGTTTTTGTATGTGTAGCCTGTAATTATATCAAAAAAACCCAATTTATTGGTTTTCCGGTCTACAGAATCCAGGTACGTTTTTGATTTTTTCTTGGTTTGTATTAACTCTTTTTTAAGGTAATCGGTGCTTTCTTCTTCTGTAAGTGGAACTGGGCGTGAGGCATTCCAATAGGTTACGTCTTTTTTGTTGGCATTGGGTTCAAAACGCAGTACTTCGCGTTTGTTTGTTTTAGCCAATGGTTTTTGTTCAAAATTATAATTGGAATACACATAAGTAAAACCACCAGTAATATGTATTTGCATCATGCCTGCCTCAAAAGTGAGTTTTTGCGTATTCTTGGTCCAACGACGATCGGTTTTATTATAACTGAAACGTTGGTTTAACGAAAGGGTGTTGAGCGCAGCTAGTTGTATTTGTTTTCCGCTAATACTCAAATCTACAGCATAAATGGCCCAACTATCGTCAACAATATACATGTATCCTGAAAAAGTTGGTTCGGATTCCCGCTTGGGCGTGACTTTTATTTTGTTGACTTGTTGCAACTGATCGTCAAAAAAAGTGCCTTCAAGTTGATAGGTATAATAGTTAAATGCATTTTGAGCAAGCGGCGAAATTGCGGCAACCTCAAACGGCAAGGTGTTTTCATAAAAATCAAACTCAGCTGAAGCCGCATTGTTAAAACTAAAGCCATTGTCGTTTCCGCTCACTTTTGAGGCCACAATTACTTCATCAAGCCGATTGGGTTTACTGTAGGTAAGTTTAGAAACGGTTTCAGAAAGATACAATATGCCACTACGTGTAGAATCTAGGATTTCATCAAAAGCATCAAATTTTTGACCCATTATTTTTTTGGGTGCTTTGTTTATCTTAAACAAACCCCGCGAATAAAAGTCGGCGGAGAAGTTTTGGTTTTTGATGGCATTGTCTTTTCGCGCAGCTATAGCTGATTTAATGATGCTATTAGCTGGATTTGCCTTTTTGTTAATAACCACTTCATTGAGGGTGATGTTTTCTTCAGCTAATTGTATAGCTAATAAACTGCTACTTTCTTCGGTAATCACTTCTCTTTTGGTTTTGTAACCCAAATATTGAAAAACAAGTGTTTTGGGTAGTTTAACTATTTCAAATTGGCCTTTTTCATTGGTTGTGGTTCCAATATAGGTGTTCTCGTAGTAGATTGAAACTTGAGGCAAAGGCAAGCCCTTTTCGTCACGGACGGTTCCTTGAAGTTGGGCCAATGCAGTGGCTCCAATAAAGCAAAACCAGAGGAGGATACTATTTTTCATCAGGTAGATTAAGTAAATACGAGTGCAATGCCAAGGTATAACTGTGCAAACCAAAGCCAACAATAACACCTTTGGCATACGGAGCAATATAAGAATGGTGACGAAACGCTTCGCGTGCATAAGTGTTCGAGATGTGTACCTCGATTACCGGGCAAGCAATCGCTTTTACGGCATCGGCAATCCCAACGGATGTATGGGTGTAAGCGGCTGCGTTAAGAATAATGCCGTCTACGGCGCCAAATCCGGCTTCTTGAATTTTATTGATCAGTTCGCCTTCGATATTACTATGATAATAGGTAAGTGAAACAGTAGGAAAATCGGTTTGTAATTGCGAGAAAAATGCAGAAAAAGTCTCCGAACCATAGATGCTGGGTTCGCGCTGTCCCAAAAGATTTAAGTTGGGGCCGTTTATAATTAAAATTTTTTTGCCTTGCATGCTATTTAAATTTGGAACAAAAGTAGGGAATTGTTGTGTTCAACTCTGGCTTAATCAATTTCAGTATGAAAAAAAAAGTAAACCTACTCGAGATCTTATCCTAATTATTTAATGATTGGTGTTGCTATTTTAGATACAAACACTATCAGTTATTAACAATCTATGTGCTCTATTTTCATGGATTTACAAGTAATCTATGGTGTTTTTGAAGTTACCATACTTTGTGTTTGTTGATAACTTTGTTAATAACTGCATGTGTATGTTTTGCGAAAACGTTTTTGTTCCTTCTACTTTTGGTCTTATTAATTTTAACTAACATTAATTATGAAAAAAATTATTTTATCTGCAATTGCAGTATGTGCATTCGGTTTTGCTAACGCGCAAGACAAAGATGGTTCTGGTTTAGCATCAGGAAACATTGTTTTATCTGGTGATATTGCTTATGCAAGCACGTCACAAGCAGACGCAAAATCTAGTGGTTTTGTTCTTTCTCCTGGACTTGGTTACATGATGTCTGATAACCTTATGATCTTGGGTTCTGTTGGAATTTCTTCTGGATCTTCTAATGATGGAACTCCTGGGGCTGCGGATGTTAAAACTAGTGGATTAGATTTAAATGCAGGCGTTAGATATTTCTTTACTCCAGCAGACAAATTTTCTCTTTCTTTAGGAGGTGTTTTTGGTTATGGGTCAAGTAAAGAAGGTGAAGTTAAAACAAATACTATTGGTTTAAATGTGCCTGTTGGACTTCACTATTTCATGTCTGATCATTTTGCTATCAATGCAACTTGGGGTGGATTAGGTTATACTTCTGAAAAAGTTGATGCTGAAGGTGCTGAAGCTTTAAACACAATGGGATTAGGACTTAATATGAGTTCAGTTTCTTTTGGTTTGTTATACAAATTGTAATCAAACGCATTATTTCAAATTAAAGCCTCCCTTTGGGAGGCTTTTTTTGTTTAAATATTGTTAATAAAAAAAATAAAATCATAAAATTTTAATAAAATTTATTTTTAATTTGGTTTTCAACTTTAAAATAATTAAATACTATGAAGAAAATTATTATTCCCGCTATTGCATTTGTTTTTATTCTAAATTCTGGATGCAGCTCAACAAGCTATACTTACAGGTCTGTTGATATCGCCAAAAATGATGTCATTGCACAGCAAGTTGTTGTTGATTTGAAATTAGATTTAAAAAACAGAATTACTACTACATCATCTAAAAGAAATTCTGTAAATGAAGCAGTTGAAGAAGCATACTACAAAGCAATTGTAGATAATAACATTGATGTAGTTGTTGATCCAATTTTTGAAGTGAAGTCAACCGACAAGATATTGTTTTTTGGTGGAAAAAGCACAGCAAAACTAACTGGTTTTGGAGCCAAATATGATAACGCTAGAAACAAATTAGAAGCAGTAAAAGAGTTAAAGTCTATTGACACTACAGATGTGAAAAATTTTGATGCTTTATATGGTTCGTCAGTTATTAGTAAAAGTAAAAATAACAAGCCAGCAAACACTATGAAGAAAAAGTGGTGGTTGTGGGGAGCTTTAGGTGCAGCACTATATTTCTTAGTACTTAAGTAAATATGAAAAATAATTTTTTTATTTTTTTTACTTTTCTAATTCTAACTCTCACACTTTTTTCTTGTAATGTGACAAGTTATACAAATAGAAATATTTCTATTGACAAAAATGATTTGATCACAAACAATGTTGTAGTGGATGTAAAGGTAGAGCATGCCAAAATTGTAACTGCAACATCTGGTGTTAGAGAATCAATAGAATTAGCTAAAAATGAAGCCTATTATAAGGTTATCACAGAAAAAAATATTGATATAGTTGTAGATCCTATATTTGAAATTTCAACTATTGGAACTAAATATACTGTTAAAGTTACAGGTTTTGCAGGGTATTATACTAATCCGAGATCTAAAATAGACGCAGTTAAAGAGTTTAAGGCAGTTAAGGCTGAAAACATTAATGCTTTTGACAAAATGTACAACCTAGAACCAATTCTTGATGAAAAATCAAGCGTACAAACAGAAGCTAAATCTAAGGTGGTACTGCCGTTTGGATTGCAATCCTTTAAGCCTGTTCATAGCAACTCAGGTCCTGTTAAAAAGTTCGATTTTTTAGTTTTCAGTTCACAAAATCAGTTTTCATATGAATACGATGCTGGTTCTGATGAATTTGAGAATAATGGTTATGCATTTGCTCTAGCATATGATTTTAATCCAGCAAAAAAAATTAGCTTAAAGTCAGAGCTTATGTATGGAATTAATAAAGATTACGATCATTTAACAAAATCATTGTATTTGCGTTGTAAATTATTCAAGAATTTTAATTTGATAGCTGGACCAAGCATTCTATATTTTATTACTAATGATAATTTAAAAGAATTTAATTTTGGATATACCTCAGGTGCTGCATACAATGTTGGCAACAAAATAGCAATTGAGGTTAAATCCTCATACTATTCTAATGTTATTAATGAATCATTTCTTTCTAATTCTTCTTATTTAAGTTTGAATTTTGGTTTAGGATACAAATTCTAATCAAACGTATTGTTTAAATTAAAGCCTCCCATTGGGAGGCTTTTTTTGTGCTTTAAAATACCCATAAATAGGTATTTACATACTTTTGATAAGCATGTATGTTTGTTTTTCTTTTTCTACTCGATTCAATTGAAATTACCTACTTTAGATTTACTTTTTGAAATTAAAAGTTTCGAGAATTTGATTGTTGCCTGGGTTAATTATAAAACAAGACATGATGCATAAAAAAATACTTATTTGTGATGATCATTTGTTGTTTTTGAATGGGCTGGCTGAGGTGTTAAAGAAATTTGGGCCTGCTTATGAAATCAACTTATTTAGTGATACAGATCGTTGCCAAAACTATTTTACGTCGGCAGCCGTTGACGTATTTATTTGCGACTTAAACATTGACGATCGCGACGGCTTTCAACTGATTCAGCAGTTCAAAAAAATCCACCCCAAAGCCAAAGTCATTATTCTTTCGGCTTATTTTGAAGAATTTTTAGTAAGTAAAGCACAACGTCTCGGGGTGAATGCATTTTTACCAAAGGAAACGCCCATAGAAGAACTGCTTGAGGCAATTGAATCTACTTCCCCCGAATTTTATCATGCCAGTACAACCAAAAAAGACATTCCCGATTTTGCAAAAACGGATATCGCCCAACTCAAAAAGTTTTCGCTTTCGGCACAAGAAAAACAAATTATTCGTTTAATTATTGAAGGCAAAACCAGCAAGGAAATTGCCAGTATATTATTTATCAGTAAAACTACGGTTGATACGCACCGCAAAAACATCAACAAAAAACTAGAAATATCCAACAGCAGTTCACTTATAAAATTTGCGCATGAAAATAATCTATTTTCTTAGTTTACTTGCGCTCAGTTTCACTGCCCAAGCCCAGCTCGATTTCCCTACTGTACGCCAGACTGCAAACTATTTTGTTGATTCTACCTCTCACTATTCGGCTGCTCATTTACCTCAATCGTCATGGAAATTTTTACCTACAAATAAGCATATCAATATTGGCTACAATGAAAATGCTTCTGTTTGGTGCCGATTTCGGTTTATCAACACGACGGGAAAAACCCAACGGTTTGGATTAACCTTCTACAACAATAACATTGATAGTTTGGTATGTTATGAGCCCAATCGAATCCGTATTTTAGGTGATCGAACGGCCAACGAAGCCCAGTTTTTATCCTACCATTCATTTGTATTTGAGTTATTGCCACACCAAGAAAAATCAGCCTTGGTGAAACTAAAAAAAACCACTTCTTTTTTTGAGTTTTCGTATGGTATTGAAACAATTTATGAGTTGGTAAAACTATCCAATACCAAATTAGTAGTAATTTCAATATTTATTGGGGTTATTATTCTACTAACTCTTCTTAACATTAGTTTGTTTAGCATTACCAAACGCTATGTGTATTTGTATTACACGTTTTACTCGCTGAGTTCCATTTTGTATATCGTGAGCTATTCCAATTTTGCTAAATACTCACTATTCCCAAGGTTCTTGTATTTTAGTGAACTCCATATTTATGTCTCAACAATTTGGTTTCTGTTTTTAACAATGCTTATTTGCAGTTATTCCAATATAAAAATCCACCAACCCGAGCGATATAGATGGATACTTTTAAGTGTACGGGTTAATGCATCAATCATCTTTTTATCACTTTTTTTCTATGCATTCAATTGGAATTTACTTTTAATGATCTGCTTTTACTTGGTGTTTAGCACAATTACGCTCAGTTTTTTTTATATGCTATTTGCTGTATTTCGCAACATACGTCACGAAGCAAAATCCTCCTATCTTATGTTGCTTACTTTTTGGCCGCATTTAGCTTGGGGACATGCTATTTTGCTGCGCTCGTTTAAAGTTATCGAAGCCAGTTTTCCAGAAAATTTATTGGTCATTGTGTTCTTGTATGAATCCCTTTTGTTTGGGTATATATTAACCAATAAGTACCTCAATACCTACAAAGAAAATTCCAAATTAGTTACCGATTTACTGCACGAACGAGACAAAACCATACAAGTCATTTCGCAAACCCAGGTGAGAGAACGCCGCTCCATTGCCAATTTAATACACGACAACATTGGTAGTAAATTGGCCTATATTCGACAATTGATACAACTCAAACAGTTTAAGGAAGTAAACGATTCAATGGCCGATTTATCAGATGACATTCGGATGATTTCGCATCAAATTTTGCCCAAATCCCTCGACGAAGGTGCCTTGTATGCCAGTTTACACGATCATATTGTGAGCAGAACCCGAACAGTAGCTGTGCCCAAAATTGAGGTGTATAATTATAATTTCCCTGAAATTATTGACGCAGACTGGGTGTATGACGTGTACCTAATTGCCTTGGAGTTGATTAATAATGCCGTAAAACACGGCCAGGCCAACCTTATTTTAATTGAGTTTTATGGCTATACTTCGCACTACTTGATACAAATTACCGATGATGGGTGTGGATTTGATGCAACCCAACACTCTTTTGGGTTTGGTTTAGAAAATAGCTTTAAACGAATTCAAAATTACCACGGTACTTTTGAGCTCACCAGCACACCTAATCAAGGTACCGTGGTGCAAATTAAACTCCCGAAATACTAGTATTTCTTTCAATTTACCCATAAATGGGTATTGACTCCGACTTTGGATACGAGTTAATTTGTTAAAAAAACAAATGAAAACACTATTCAATAAATCTGTATTTATTTTCTGTACTAGTATTTTAATACTAAGTAGTAGTTGTAGCAAAGATGAAGGCACAAAAACTCCTTCATTTTCTGATTTTGAATTTTCTGGCATATTCACAGGTACTTTGTATAATAATGGTACAACATCCCCATTAGAAGGATATATTACTATTGCGTCCAATGGAACTACCGATTTAAATTTACTTACCGGAAACATGAAAGGAATTTCTGTAAAACAAGGGGATAGTTATGCTATCAATATAACACAATCAGGTGGTGCATTCGCAAACATCACCAATATTACGGGTTCAATTGATACCACAACACGTACTATTTATTTAAGTGGAACATACCCTAACGGCTCTTCAATGACTGTTGGTGGTGACGTCCCTGAATTACAAACTACTGGGGGTTGGGAAAATTTATTGTATTCATCTGTAATATTTACGCACGATGAATCCTGTGACGCTACCGTTTCTGTAGACGGTGTTACATTTAGTGGGTTGGATAGATTTTATTCCCCCGGTGGACGATGTGATTCTTATTATGCATTATGGAATTCCATTCTTTTTAATTATGACAATGAACAGTCAAAAATACACTGTACTTCGGGCGTTTTACAAGGTCTTGACGGAAACCCATTGCCTTTTACCCAATGTTGTACAGTTCAGTATATATTACCAAAAAATACCCAACACAACTATACCGTTACTTGGGAAAACGGCCAAGTAACTACTGGCACTTTTACTACTCCTGATGGGGGTGGCATGTTGGCAATTTGTCCAACTAACGATGGTCCTGAGTGTGATGGTACAGGAGGTGGATTGGTTGGAAGCGCAGGAAATCCTAGATTTAACTTACAATTTACACCTGGATATGATTTAGATCTATATGTAAAAACGCCTAATGGGACATTAATATATTATGGTAACCGAACAGGGCAAGGGGGTGAATTGGATGTAGACTGCCAATGCGGCAGCAGTACTTCAAATGGAACAGGTGAAAATGTATTTTGGCAAGCAGGCCCCTCCGGAACCTACCAATATTATGTAAAATTTTATAGCGGTTGTGGAAATACAAATCCAAATGCTAGCTATACTGTGCGAGTAATGAACAATTCTACAGTCGTGCAGACACAATCTGGAACACTTACAACAGGTGGCACAAGCCCTACTTGGACATATGTTAAGAACTAACTTTAAAAACTAAATACTATGAAGCGAATTTTTTTATTCTTATTAGCAGGTACACTTTTATTTGCGTGCGATTCTGAAGAAGATAACTCAGATGGATCGGGTGGATCAAATTTGGTAGGTCAAGACGGGAATCCCCGTTTTAATTTGCAGTTTACAAATCCGTCAAACGTCGATTTGGATTTGTATGTTAAAACACCTTCAGGACAAATCATTTACTATGGCAACAGAAATGCAAATTCGGGTACTTTAGATGTTGATTGTTTATGTTCTAGTTGTCCGAGTGGACCTAACGAAAATATTTACTGGCAAAATGGTACAGCGCCATCTGGTCAATACGAGTATTGGGTGAAGTATTATGGTAACTGTGGTACTTCTGGGTCATCGTCTACTTATACATTGCGGGTAATTCGAAACGGATCTGTACTTACAACCAAAACAGGTACTTTGAGTTCTGTGGGTGAAACAACACACTGGTTTCACACCAATTAAACCAAACGAACGAACAGTAAAACTTGGATTGTCGAGGCTCTCCAAGTTTTTTTGTTAAAAGTATGCTGCATTACTTAATATACCCATAAATGGGTATTTACTTGGGCAAAGTAATTGGTTCTATTTGTACAAATAAAATTAAGTTTTGATTGCAAATTCATTAACTCAAAAAAAAACAAACTATGAAAAAAATTACATTAACAGTTTTGGCAATTGCTGCTTTTGGCATTGCTAGCGCACAAGACATGAAGTATGGTGTTAAAGGGGGTATTGATATGGTGTCAGCCAAATCAACCTACGGTTCTTCAAATGCCTCTGGGTTTTATGTTGGAGGTTTTGCTGAATTTGAAATGTCAGACAAAATTGTTTTACAACCGGGTTTAAACTACCATACTGCCTCAAAAGATGGAATTAAATTTGACTATTTAAGCATACCTGTTCTAGCTAAATACAATATGTCAGACAAGTTAAATTTAGTAGCTGGTCCTTCCTTGTATTACAGTATGGATTCTGAAGATGCTGATAAAACACGTATTAATTTAGGTGTAGGTGCGTCATATGATATCTCTGATAATTTGTTTGTTGAACCCCGTTATGATATGGGTTTAACTGGTGATACAAAAGTGACACACTTTTTGATTGGCGTTGGCTACACGTTCTAGTTAGCATAAATAATGTTTGTTAGGAGCCCCTTAATTGGGGCTTTTTTTTTGGTATAAATTGCTGTTTCTTTGTGTTTATGGATTGGTATTCGCTACTCAAACATTTTCAGTCGTATTTGCGCATCGAACGGGGATTGTCAAAAAACACCATTGACAATTACACCTTTGATATTGAGCGTTTAATGGCCTATTTGGAGCAACATCAGCTAGTGGTTTCTCCAATAAAAATCACAGAGGAGCAGCTACAACAATTTATCTATACCTTGGCAAAAGAAGTAAACCCGCGTTCGCAATCGCGCATCATTTCGGGTTTAAAAAGTTTTTTTTCTTATTTACTATTTGAAGATTACCGGACTGACAATCCCATGGAACTCATAGAAGCGCCACGGATTGGTCGAAAATTACCCGATACGCTTGCTGTAGACGAAATTGATGCATTAATTCAGGCAATTGATTTAACCAAACCCGAAGGGGAACGCAACCGCGCCATGCTAGAAATGCTTTATGGTTGTGGCTTGCGCGTATCCGAATTGGTCGAACTCAAACTATCCGATTTGTTTTTTGAGGAAGAATTCATCAAGGTAACGGGTAAAGGAAATAAGCAGCGCTTTGTGCCCATTGGTTCATTAACCCAAAAATACATTCATTTTTACCAGCAAAAACGAACACATTTGCCCATTCAAAAAGGCCACGAAGACACCTTGTTCTTAAATCGTCGGGGTCGAAAACTTACCCGCGCCATGGTATTTACGATTATTAAAGACTTGGCTCAAGCGATCCAACTCAACAAAACCATAAGTCCCCATACCTTGCGTCATTCGTTTGCTACACATTTACTAGAGAATGGTGCCGATTTGCGTTCCATACAACTTATGCTTGGACACGAATCAATTACCACTACTGAAATTTATGTGCATGTTGACCGAACACACCTCAGTAAAGTGTTAACTGCTTTTCATCCTCGAAAATAAGGAATACAATGCCTTAATTTTAGCTAGGGTAGAGGTATTTCTACCTTATATTTGCGCCTTTATTTTATTCAATACTTATGCGTTATCTTTTTTCTTTTTTAGCCCTCGTCTTGTTTTCAATAGTTCAAGCCCAAGATCATGCCTTTTCTGCACGCGGTGGAGCTTTGCACAGATCCATTTCATTTGAAGAAGCCAATACAATAAAATCTACAGGTTTGTATGCGGGTATTCAATACCAATTTATTCATTTTGTAACCAGTGTGAATTTAACACTTGCAAGTGCCCAGGGAGGTTCAGAGAGCAGCGTGTATGTGCCTTTGTGTTCTAAATTTACCTTAGCCGAAAAAGTCTATTTAATTGGTGGTCCAGCTTTGGATGTTAGTTTAGATTCGGAAGAATCCGAGAATATGCACATTGGCTATACCTTAGGTGGTTCCTATGAACTCACTGATACGCTTTCGTTGGATACGCACTATGCCTTACTTTTTGCCAAAGCATCCGAAATTAGTCAATTTTCGTTAGGCATACTTTACCAGTTTAATTAAATAAAAAAAGACCCTTAAAGGGTCTTTTGGATAGTGTTTTGTGGATTTATTTGGCGATATTCACCGCACGTGTTTCCCGAATTACTGTAACTTTTACTTGACCTGGATAGGTCATTTCGGTTTGAATTTTTTGAGAGATTTCAAACGATAAACTTGCGGCATTGTCATCCGATACTTTTTCGCTTTCTACAATTACACGCAACTCTCTACCGGCTTGAATGGCATAAGCATTCTTAACGCCGCTAAATCCATATGCTACTTCTTCTAAGTCTTTCAAACGCTGGATATACGAATCCAAAACTTGTCTTCTTGCACCTGGTCTTGCGCCTGAAATGGCATCACAAACCTGTATAATAGGCGACAACAACGATTTCATTTCTATTTCGTCGTGGTGCGCGCCAATGGCGTTGCATACTTCTTCTTTTTCGCCGTATTTCTCGGCCCATTGCATACCCAACAAAGCGTGTGGTAAGTCACTTTCGGTATCCGGTACTTTTCCAATATCGTGTAATAACCCGGCGCGTTTGGCTAGTTTGACATTCAAGCCCAATTCAGCGGCCATCAATCCACACAATTTAGATACTTCACGCGAGTGTTGCAATAAGTTTTGTCCGTAGGATGAACGGTATTTCATTCGACCAACTACTTTAATCAATTCAGGATGCAAACCGTGAATGCCCAAATCAATTACCGTACGTTTACCCACTTCGATAATTTCATCTTCAATTTGTTTAGAGGTTTTGGCTACCACTTCTTCAATGCGGGCAGGGTGAATACGACCGTCGGTTACTAATTTGTGTAAAGACAAACGGGCAATTTCACGTCGCACTGGATCAAAACAAGAAAGGATAATCGCTTCTGGAGTATCGTCTACAATAATTTCAACACCCGTAGCCGCTTCCAAGGCACGAATGTTTCGGCCTTCACGACCAATGATTCGGCCTTTTACGTCATCTGATTCGATATTAAATACCGACACACAATTTTCTACCGCTTCTTCGGTTCCAATGCGTTGTATGGTGTTAATGATGATTTTCTTGGCTTCTTGTTGGGCCGTTAATTTGGCCTCTTCTATAGTATCTTGAATTTGCGCCATTGCCTTGGTTTTGGCCTCGGCTTTCAAACCTTCAATCAATTGATCACGAGCATCTTCAGCCGACAAACCGGAGATTACCTCCAATTGGTTCAATTGGCTTTTGTGCATACGATCGACTTCTTGTTGTTTTTTCTCGAGCAGTTCAAGTTTACTATGGTATTCAGCTGTTTTGGCTTCGTAATCGTCGTTGATTTTTTTGGCTTTGGCCAATTCGTTTGACACTTGAGATTCTTTGTCACGGGTGCGTTTTTCTACTTCGGCTACTTTGCGATCACGGGCTAAAATTACTTCTTCATGTTCAGCTTTTAGCTCAATGAATTTTTCTTTGGCTTGAAGTATTTTATCTTTTTTAATG
>VEQT01000083.1 GCA_018883065.1 Flavobacterium sp. | reverse complement strand
TGAAATAACTCAAAGCTGCACTTATCAGGGAGTTTGCTCTCGCAACATCCCTGAACGCTCCGCATGAAATAACTCAAAGCTGCACTTATCAGGGAGTTTGCTCTCGCAACATCCCTGAACGCTCCGCATGAAATAACTCAAAGCTGCACTTATCAGGGAGTTTGCTCTCGCAACATCCCTGAACGCTCCGCTTTGAAAGAATAAAGGCATAAAAAAAATGCTCAAGCAAGCTTGGACATTTTTTTTATGCCTTTATTCTTATTCGTGACCGCGAAGGGATTCGAACCCCCAACCCTCAGAGCCGAAATCTGATATTCTATCCAGTTGAACTACGCAGCCGTTATTATTATGGGCTTACCCCAATAATTTTTTTACAATAGTCGAAATGGTTTTGCCATCTGTTTTGCCTGCCAATGCGGCTGAAGCTAAGCCCATCGCTTGACCCATATTGGCCATGCCAGCAAATCCATTTTCTGAAATAATTTGAGCAACGACTGCTTCAACTTCTGCTTCGCTGAGTTGCGCCGGTAAGAATTTTTCTATTACGGCAACCTGAGCCAATTCGGGCTCGGCCAAATCGGCACGTCCTTGTTCGGTATAGATGTTCGCACTGTCTTTGCGTTGTTTGATGAGGCGTTGAAGCAATTTGATTTCGTCTTCGGCCGCAATTTCTTCTTTGGCACCGCTTTCGGTTTGTGCCAACAACAAGGCTGATTTTATTGCACGCAAGGCTTCTAATGCAATCGTATCTTTGGCTCTCATGGCGGTTTTCATTTCGTCCATGATTTGGGTAGCTAAACTCATTGTATATTGATTAAAACGTTGAATTGTATTGAGCGGCGAAGATAAAAAAATAACCCGAAAAAATGAGTCTTCTTTCGGGTTATCCTTTTGGTGATTATTTAATTAATCTACATTATCATGCAAAAAAGAATTATTTGAACGCAACTGTATATCATCATTGCTATCAACACCAAGTGAGGTTCTTGACGCGTTATTGAATAACGGATTGGTTGTTACATCAATTCCTGATCTTTTGTAGGCTGGTTCGCGCTCAAATTCATCAATACGAGAACTGCTGTTGCTAAACTTGTAGTTGAAATCTTTTAATTTGCGGCGACGCTCATCGGCTCTGTACTTTAAAGTCTCTTCAATTGACATATCAAGTGGAGAAATCTCGTCGTAAGTTGAAGGAACAGATGAAACGATTTCTTCCACTTTCATAGTAATATCCATTTCGGGAGTAACTGGTTCTTGCACTACAGAAACAGGTTTAGACGACATCAAATCAGCTTCTATCTCCATGTATTCTTCGAGCGAATATTTAACGATGCCGTTTTCATTCAACTCGGTCATTGGCACAACTTGCACTGGTTGATTAACCACGATGTTTTTTGTTTCGTTGGTTAACTCAAATAATATTTTATTCTCATCAACTACTGACTCTGATTTGGCAAGTGGCAAATCAAAGGTGAACGTTACTTGCTCTTCCTTTGCTACAACTTGATGCTCATATACTGGGATTTCGGTTACCGATTGAGGAACTGATTCAATTTCAAATGCTAAGGGCTTGGCTGGTGATACAATCTCAAAGGTTACATCCAAACTTTTTATGTATTCTGATATGAACATCAACTCGTTTTCATTGATTACAGGCTCTTGTTCAACAACCAGCTCTTCCTCCATTAACTCAAAAACAATTTTTTGAGATGAAGCAGCTTGTAGGGATTCATCCAACGGACTTGCAGTTGAAAGCACTGGGCTAGCAGTTAAATCCTTAACTAATTTTTGTTCCCCATCTAAGGTATGGATGATTTTATTGGGTGTTGTATTGATAAGCTCTTTTTGCTGTTCAGGATTAAATCCGGTGGCAATAATGGTTACAGCCACGGCATCACCCAGTGACTCATCTTCACCAACTCCCATGATGATGTTGGCATTAAATCCAGCTTCAGCTTGAATGTGGTCATTGATTTCGCCAATTTCATCAATCGTAATTTCATTGGTTCCAGAAACGATAAGCAACAATACGTTTTTGGCTCCTGTAATTTTATTGTCGTCTAACAAAGGTGAATCCAACGCGGCAACAATCGCGTTTTTAGCTCGGTTTTCTCCCATCGCAGTTGCCGATCCCATGATGGCTGTTCCGCTATTAGACAAAACGGTTTTGGCATCTTTCAAATCGATGTTTTGGGTGTAGTGATGTGTGATTACTTCGGCAATTCCACGAGAGGCAGTTGCCAACACTTCATCTGCTTTAGAGAAACCCGCTTTAAAGCCTAAATTGCCGTATACTTCTCTTAACTTATTGTTGTTGATTACAATCAAAGAATCGACTTGTTTGCGCAATTTTTCTACACCCAACAAGGCTTGTTCGTATCGCACTTTTCCTTCAAACTGGAACGGTTTTGTAACAATTCCTACGGTCAAGATATCGCGTTCTTTTGCCAATTGAGCAATAACAGGCGCAGCACCGGTTCCTGTTCCACCACCCATTCCGGCAGTAATGAAAACCATTTTAGTGTTGCTGTCCAACATTTTTTCAATATCGGCAATACTCTCAATAGCAGATTGTTGTCCAACTTCGGGATTTGCACCTGCCCCAAGACCTTCAGTTAGGTGAACTCCAAGTTGAATTTTATTCGGCACAGCACTATTTTGTAGCGCCTGTGAATCGGTGTTGCACACAATAAAGTCAACACCCTTTATGCCTTGTTTAAACATATGATTGATGGCATTGCTTCCGCCGCCTCCAACACCTATTACTTTAATTACATTTGATTGGTTTTTTGGTAAATCAAATGAAATACTTCCAAAATCTGAGTTGCTTGTCATATTTTTTGGTTTTTTTGAATTCTTTATTTTGGTCTTGTTCTATTCTGCGTTATCTAAAAAATCTTTAAGCTTTACAAAATAATTGTGAAAGAACGTTTTTCCAACTCCTTCAGATGTTACTTGCTTGGGCTGCTCTTTGATCTCAACATCGGCCGTAACTGCATTTTGCTCATCGGGTTCGGCTGCCACCGGCATGGCCTGAACAGCAGGTTCATGGGCACGCTCATTGGGTGGAGATGTTTTTTCAGGCACTCGTTCAATGCGCACAGCACTTTGCGTTTTATTTTCTATGCTGTTCATCATCAATCCAACAGCCGTTGCATACAATGGGCTTGATAATTCTACATTTGAATTGCCCGCCAAGTGTTCGTTGGGATAGCCAATGCGAGTATCCATTCCGGTGATGTATTCCACCAATTGCTTGATGTGTTTTAAATTGGCGCCACCACCAGTTAAAACAATGCCAGCTATGAGTTTCTTTCTTGGATCTTCATGGCCATATGCGCGAATCTCAGCAAATACTTGCTCAATGATTTCAACCACACGTGCATGAATAATTTTAGATAAATTTTTAAGCGATATTTCTTTGGGCTCTCTACCGCGTAAACCAGGAATTGACACAATTTCGTTGTCTCTATTTTCACCCGGCCATGCTGAGCCAAATTTTACTTTAAGTAATTCGGCTTGTTTTTCAATAATCGAACAACCTTCTTTGATATCTTCGGTGATGATGTTTCCACCAAAAGGAATCACGGCCGTGTGGCGAATGATACCATCTTTGAAAATGGCTAAATCGGTGGTTCCACCCCCTATATCAATCAAGGCTACTCCTGCTTCTTTCTCTTCTTGACTCAAAACAGCGTCGGCTGATGCCAATGGCTCTAGGGTGAGGCCAGATAATTCAATACCTGAATTTTGAATACAACGGCCAATGTTACGAATGGATGAAGCTTGGCCCACGACCACGTGAAACGAACTTTCTAAACGACCACCATACATTCCAATGGGTTCTTTGATGTCAGATTGTCCATCGATTTTGAATTCTTGTGGCAACACGTGAATAATTTCCTCGCCAGGCAACATGGCCAATTTATTCACTTGATTGATAAGCAATTCAATGTCTTTTCCGCC
>VEQT01000053.1 GCA_018883065.1 Flavobacterium sp. | reverse complement strand
GTGTATGCTTTTGCACCATCTGGATTTAGTATGGGCAGGAATAAAAATTGAAATTGAGTTAATAAGGCTTTTGATTCGGTTGTATCTGCTCGCAAAAACGAAATAAAATCAATCAATGCTTTGGTGGTTGTACTTTCGTTTCCGTGCATTTGCGACCACATCAAAACTTTTGTTTTGCCCTCTCCCATTTGTACCGCATAAATGGGTTGGTTTTGAACCGAATAGCCCAACACGTGCAAAGCATCTGACGGAAAATCGGCGAAGAACTCAGCCAAATGTGCAAGTGTGATGTATCGTCCGTGCAAACGTGACGATTTGAAATCCTGAAATAGTTGTTCGTAGTTCATGGGCTAAAAATTCAAATATACCTTAATTTGATGTGTTAATTAAGGGATCTGAAAACTGTTTTCGGGTACCTTTCCTTGTACTCCTTTAAAAAAGGGAAGCAACTCGGCCAAATCTTGGGAGTAGTTTCCGGTGGGCTGAAATGGTTTACCAAAAATTACAGACCTGGTTTTAAAATCAAAAGCTACAGGAACTATAGGAACTTGGGCTTTTAGAGCAATATAATAAAAACCCGTTTTTAGCTCAGTTACTTTTTTGCGCGTGCCCTCTGGAGAGATAGCCATACGAAATACCTCCTTTTTTTTAAATATATCTGCAATGGCATCCACTTTGTTTAACCCTCCAGATCGGTCTAAAGGAGTTCCTCCCATCCATCGAAAATAATAACCAAACGGAAAACGAAAAAGTTCTTTTTTTCCTACCCAATGCATATCTAATTGAAGTATACCGCGCGTAAACAAACCCAGAAAAAAATCATGCCAACTGGTGTGTGTAAGCACCATAAAAACACATTTTTTTAGAGCTGGATCAAGGTTTCCTTTAATTTGCCAACCCAATATATCGAAGAAAATCCAACGGTAGAGTTTTTGTTTCATGATTCCAATTTGATGGCCAAAATTAAGATTTATCCGCTACTTTTACGAAAAAATACCTCCATGTTTAAACGACTGTTTAGTTTTTTTATTCCTGTTACCATTCATAAAACAACATCTTTGGTGAGTAAACAATTGGAAGTCAACTGGAATAACGGTCAACTGGTCTTGGATTCCTCACACACGAACTATTCGTATGGAAGTTTACAACGCATATTGCGTTATGGCCTAAAACAAATTGGTTTTGACAAAATTGCGAAGATGCAACACATCTTGGTTTTGGGCGTGGGTGGCGGAAGTGTACTGAAAACACTGGTTAATGAACTGAGCTACCGCGGCAAAATTACGGGCGTAGAATTGGATCCCGAAGTAATTACATTGGCCAAAACTTATTTTCAGTTGGACGAAATTAAACAGCTCAACCTCATTCAAGGCGATGCCTTTGAGTATGTATTAAAAACGGCTTTCAAATTTGATCTGATTGTTGTAGATGTATTTCAAGATACCAAAATGCCTGCCTTTTTGTTTGAGAAATTCTTTGCAGACAGACTTGGATTGGTTTTGAATTCTCCGGGTTATATCTTGTTTAATACCATGACATTAACAAAGGAAGATCTTGATCGAAATACAGACTATTGTGTAAAGTTCAACAACAAACCCTACAAAGTAATTCGGATACCCAAAGTAGAAACGCACAATGAATTAATCCTTATCGAGAAACAAAAAGGCAATTAATTGACACCCCAAAATGCCCTGGCTTTTTCTAAATCTTCGGGTGTATCAATACCTATGCTTTTGTGGGATGTTTCAACCATTTTGATGCGTTTGCCGTATTCTAAATAACGTAGTTGTTCTAGTTTCTCGGTAGCCTCAAGCGATTGCATGGGCAATTGGGCAAAGTCCAACAAGGCCTCTTTTCGAAAGGCATAAATACCAATGTGCTGAAAATACCTCAAACTGCTGTGAACCGAGCGGGGATACGGAATCACCGAGCGGGAAAAATACAAGGCAAATTGTGCCTGATCAACTACTACCTTCACATTATTGGGATTGTCAATGGCTTCTTGGTCTTTAATTTCAAAATATAAGGAAGCCAAATCCACTTTTTTATCGGCATCAGCACGAAATACTTGAATCAAGTTATGCAATGAATTCGTATCTAGAAACGGCTCATCGCCTTGCACATTAACCACAATATCCACATCCATTGTTGCAATTGCCTCTGCAATACGATCGCTGCCCGATTCATGTTCCTGCTTGCTCATTACTGCCTTTCCGCCTTGGGACGTAATTTCTTGGTAGATGATTTCAGAGTCGGTTACCACAAAAACATCATCAAACAAATTGGTTTGTACAGCGGCTTCGTAGGTGCGTTGTATGACGGTTTTTCCGCACAAATCGTGCATGAGTTTAGCAGGAAAACGCGTGGAGGCATAACGAGCGGGAATTACAGCAATTACTTTCATACATTCAGTGGGTTAATGCGGCTCAAAAATACAAATAATCTTGGCCTATTTTTTAGCTTTTATTCGTGAAAATGATCGTCTTTAAATCCAATAAGATACAACTTCTCTTTTGCACGTGTCACCGCGGTGTATAACCACCGAATGTAATCTTGGTCAATGCCGTCGGGCAAATAGGGCTGTTCAATAAATACAGTATTCCATTGTCCGCCTTGGGATTTATGGCAGGTAATGGCGTAGGAAAATTTCACTTGCAAGGCATTGAAGTATTCATTTTCCTTTACCTTTTGAAACTTTTTGTATTTGGTGGTTTCGTGTTCGTAGTCTTGTAACACCTCTTGATATAAGCGATTGGCATCGTCATAGGATAATGAAGGCGATTCGCTAGACAAAGTATCCAATAGCAAAATTGTTTCGATTGGCCGTTGGTTGGGGTAATCAACCATACGAATCTTAACTGATGCAAAGGTAAAGCCATACAATTCCTTAATCGAGAAGAGTTCCAATACTTCGATTATATCCCCATTGGCAATAAATCCGGCCTCGTCGGTGTCTTGTAGCCAAAAATAATTGTTCTTAACCACCATTAAGTAATCGCCAGTAGCCAACATACTCTCTTTGTCGAGTATGCGGGTACGAATTTGTTGGTTGTACAAATTGGCTCGTTTGTTGGACCGCACCAAAAAAGCAGTGTCTTCAATACTATAATTGCTATAAGCCGATTGTATGGCATCTTGAATATCATAGCCATCTACCAAACGAATGATGTCTTTGAAAGGCTTCAGTTGAAACTGGAAACTATCCCAAAACGAGGTTTGCAGCACTTCACGCAGGACAGTAGCATTGTATAAAATACCCGATTTTTCAGCCTGACGCATGACCTCGTCGAGTTCAATATGACTCACTTCTTTGTTGTAATGCAGCGATAAACTGTCTAAATCTAAGGCGGGTGAGATTGACAAATTAACAGGGGGCAACTGGGCGGTATCACCTATGAGTAAAAGTTTGCAACCCACGCCCGAATAGATATACGAAATTAAATCATCCAACAGCGAACTGCCATCGGAGAATTTGGTGTCAGAACTAAGGTCTGATATCATCGAAGCCTCATCGACTATAAACAAAGTATTCTTGTGCTTGTTTTGTTGCAAAGTAAATTGCAGACCACCACCAGCTACCTTTTTTGGAAAATAAATTTTTTTGTGGATCGTAAATGCTGATTTCTGTGCATAATTGGCAATTACCTTTGCCGCACGACCTGTGGGCGCCAATAATACCGATTTGTAGTTTATTTCGGGTAAAGTCTCAACCAAAGCACGAACCAATGTAGTTTTACCTGTTCCTGCATACCCTTTTAAAACAAATAGCTCATCACCAGTTGGCCTAGTAATGTAATGGGCAATTAACTGAAAAAACACCTCCTGTTTTTGGGTAGGTGCAAAAGGAAAATGATCAATTAATTTTCGGTAATACTGACTTGCATTCATGCGTGGAGTTCCCAACAAAGGGATTCAAATATACACAGGAATATGGCAGTAATCGCGTGGTGATTGAAAAAAAATTGTAAGTTTGCTTTCGTTAATTAGCCGCTACTTTTTTGGTAATTTACGTATGTCAAATGCAACAAAATCAGCTAAATATTACTGAGAAAACCTACCGAAAATTAATCCTGAAAATTGGATTGACAGGATTTTCATATGGCATCTGGGATACGCTACAAAAATCATTGATTGACTTTCGCGAAATTGAATTTGATACAACGGATAAAACCAAAAAAATTGAAGATTGGTATGAGCATGCCTTTTTTAACTCAACCGATTTACGCAGATCATACGACGAAGTTCAAGTTATACATGACAATAACTTAAACACCTTTGTGCCCAATGCCTTATTTGATGAATCCTTTTTGGGAAGCTACTTGCAGTTCAACACCAAAGTATTTGACACCGATTTTTTCATGTCTGATACCTTAGAGGCCTACAGCATGCACAATGTTTACATTCCTTATGTGCATGTGAACAATTTTTTAATTGACAAGTTTGGGCCATTTGAATACCGGCACGCTGCCAGCGTTTTGGTGCGTAGGTTATTGGATTTATCAAAAAATGCAACAGAAAAAAAGATGTTTGTGCATCTCGCGGCTCGCCATTTTGAAATTGTAGTGCTGCACAACCAACGGGTATTGGTGTACAATACATTTGACTACAAAACACCCGAGGATTTACTGTATTACGTATTGTTTACAGCCGAACAATTGCAACTCAACCCGGAGCAATTTCCTCTTGAATTTTTAGGAAAAATCTCCGAAGATTCCGAGATCTATTCACTTATTTATAACTACGTACGCCACGTTTCTCTTTTTGATGTGAGTCAATGTAAAGCGCACAACAATTACTCGAACGCCTTAAATTTAGAACACTTTATCTTGTTTCAATCGTGAGAATAATTTCCGGAAAATTCAAAGGCCGACGCATTTCTCCACCGCGTAACTTGCCTGTGCGGCCCACGACGGATATGAGTAAAGAGGCGTTGTTTAACATCCTCAACAACCACTTTGATTTTGATGGACTAAAAGTGCTTGATTTATTTTCGGGTACAGGAAACATTAGCTATGAATTTGCATCTCGCGGCAGTGAAAATATTACCAGTGTGGATGGCGATTTTGGCTGTGTAAAATTCATTAAACAAACAGCTGCCGAATATGATTTTTCTATTGCTGCAATTAAAAGCGATGTATTTGCATACATTGATAAATGCGTGGTAGACTACGATATTATTTTTGCCGATCCACCTTACGGGCTTGACCAAACCAGTTTTGAGAAAATTGTAATTCGTATTTTGGAACAAAAAATGCTTCGTCCCGATGGGATGCTAATTATCGAACATTCCAAACACACCAAAATGAGTCAATTAGACCATTTTTCTTTTCAAAAAAATTACGGAGGATCTACTTTTAGCTTTTTTGAATTGGCTAAAACAGCCGAAGATTAGTTGAATTGCAACGATTGTAAACTCGAGGTGGTAAGTGGTTTGTAGATGTATTGATCTACATGTGCGTTTTCCTCTGCTTTTTCTTTGTCATCGGGATTGATGGAAGAACTCAAAACAAAAATCTTTGTATTGAATTTCAGGTTATTTTTATTCTTGGCATATTCTTGTAAAAAACCCCACCCATCTAAAATTGGCATATTCAAATCTAAAAACACCACAACTGTATCGTCTTTAGAAGCTAAAACTTGATTGAGCTCAATTAGTTTCTGAATGCCTTCTTGACCATTTTTGGCCACTTTTACATCAGCGCAAATTGCCGATTTTGATAGTACACGTTGGTGTAGGAAATTGGTCATGTTGTCGTCGTCAACCAATAAAACAGTTTTTACATTTTTTGACATACGTACTAAAGTGTTTTTGAAATGGTAAAATTAAAGGTACTTCCTTCACCTAATTGTGATATAACCCATAAATCACCTTCATGCAAATCTACTATTTTTTTGCAATGCGACAAGCCGATGCCATGTCCTTCAAATTGTTCTTGGTGATTCAAACGTTTAAAAATGGTAAATATCTCTTCTTGGTGTTTTTTGCCAATTCCAATTCCCTGATCGGTAATCGAAAATAACCACTCGTCTTTTAACTCTGAAAATTGTATATGAACTACAGGTGGTACGCCAGGTTTGTGGAATTTGATGGCATTACTAATTAAATTCTGAAAGAGCAAACGTATATAAGTAGTATACCCCATAAAATTGGGCAATGCATCAACTTGAACAATGGCATGTGTTTGACTAATTTTGGCTTGTAAATCCCCTAAAACACTATGTATTAATTCATTACAATTAATTAATTCAACCTTCTCACGCTTACCAATACGAGCATAATCCATTAAGCCAGATACCAAAGCGCGCATACGCAAAGCCGACTTATTTATAAATTCAACAAACAATTTTCCTTCATCATTGAGATGTTCGCTGTGTTCCTCAAGTAATAATTCGGAAAAACTAGTGAGTGTAAGTAATGGCTCTTGTAAATCGTGGGAGGCTATGTAGGTAAACTGTTCCAACTGCTTGTTTTGAACTTTTAACTTACGGTTTTGATTGGAAATTTGTTTTTCTTTGTTTTTACGAACTGAAATATCGCGAACAAATGCGCAAAACGCCATTGAATTCGTGTCGTCTTCAATAGGTACAACGGTAAGTTCAACTGGAAATTCCTCTCCATTTTTATTGACCGCATTTAATTCTAAAATTTGATTTAGAATGGTTGATTTTCCAGTTGCCAAAAAACGATTCATTCCAGTATGATGACTGGATTTCATAGTTGATGGAATGATTACATCAGCAATGTTTAAACCCAATACTTCCTCTGATTTCCATCCAAAAATAGATTCGGACTGCGGATTCCAAAACGTAATTGCACCCGTATGATTAATCATTAAAATGGCATCCAACGACGAGTTGAGAATAAGGGTATTGCGCTGCTCATTTTTTAGAATCAACTCTTCAGCACTTTTAAGCTCGGTCACATCTATTCCGTACCCAATAACATACTCAAGCTCCCCGTTGCGTTTGTAAGGATAAAATCGTCTAAAAATAAATTTTTTGACACCATTGTTTTCATAGGTATCAATCCAATCAACTGATTTGTCTTTAAGTATGGCTTCATTAAAATAATCCCTTCTTTTTAAAGCTGATGCGGGATTGAGTTTTTTGTATTCGCAGTAATCAAAATCATTTTTGCCAATTAGCCAATTGCGCGTTTCTTCATTGGCAATTCCATTGGCGTTTACAAATAAATAATTGTGGTGTTTATCAAAAACAGCGATATCGGCAGGAATGTTATTTAATACACTGTCTGTGAATTGCCGTTGAATTTGCAAGTTAATTTCTTGTTGTCGTTTGGCGGTAATGTCAAGCACAATACCGTTGTAATACAATATATTGTTTTGAATACTAGGCAAGGCACTAATTTCAATCCATTTCTGAGTTCCATCTGCCAATAAAATTCGGCCTGTAAATTTAAATTCTTTGGTATTGTTAATTGCATTGTGATAAGCAGTATAGTACTGTTTTGAATCATCCGGATGCAAGTTTATTTTGGCATCCCAATTGGTATTGTTGGTACTCAGCTGAAAACCAACAATTTCAGCAATTTGCTCGTTGATGTAAGTGAGGTAATTTTCTCTGTTTTCTTTTACGATTAGCTGAAAAATTACACCAGGTATATGTTTGGTTAAAATACTAAGCTGATCCTCTTTTTCTTGTAAATTGTAGTTGTTTTTTATTTTTTCGGTTATATCTATGGTTTTAAAAATGTAATACAACTGATTTTCAACAATTTTAACTACCAATTTAATTTGATAAAAATACAAACTTCCATCAATCTGGTCTTCTTTTGAGTATTCAAAGTCCAGGTCTTTGGCCGTTTGCAACACTTGCTGATACTGCTGCCAATCTGCTAAAGAGGGAATTACTGAGCTCAATTCCCAAATGGGTAAATTCTTGGCTTGTGAGCGTGTATGCTCAAAAATAGATGAGGCTGTTTTATTGATGTAAACTATTCGTCCACTTTGATCAGCAATGTGTACTCCCTCAGTGGTTGAATCCAAAAATGACTCAAATAATAGCAAACGGTTTTTTACGATGTCAAATTTGGTCTCATTTGCAATTGCATTTTTTTCTGCACAATTGACATCAATAAAATAAACAATGCCTGAATTTGATGTTCCTGTTAGTGATTCATACTGAACTTTTCCTTGAATTTCTGCGCCTGAAACTGAACTAATTTGGGTTTTAACTTCAATGCCTTTGTTTTTTGTAAGTTCAAAAAAATGAGGCAATACAACCGAAACGGGTTTGTAGATAATATCCGCAAGCTCGTATCCCAATAATTGCAAAAGCTTACTGTTTATTTCAGTAATCTTTCCTTCCTCATTTACAATCAAAAAAGGTAATGGAATAGTTTTGAGTAAAACACCTGGCGCACTTGAAAGTAGCATAGTTTCGATTTTTGCGATTTAAAGATAGTATTTCAAATCCGTTTATCGAAAAAAAATAAAAAAAAGCAGACCTGTAAGCCGGATTCTGTTCTTTTAAACCTGCTACGCAAATTTAAAATACCTTATCATTTATCTAGTCCCGCCATTACTAACGGGATCCATCTTCCTACCCTTCGGCGTCGGGCGAGTAACCCTTATCTCGCAAAACGAGAGCCGATATACTTGGAATTTCACCGCATAGAGTTTACCTGGTTTCACTACAGCCTTACCTGTACATACTTTCTGTTGCACTTGTCCTTGCAAGAGCCAAATTGCTTTAACTCCTGCCGACGGGTGTTACCCGCTATGCTACTCTTTGGTGTCCGGACTTTCCTCCCCGATACTTCGGGACGATAAGGCGGTCTGCTTTGCAAAGTAAGGGTATTTCTACTTAGTTTATAAAAATTAAAATCTAAAATTTAAAATTTATAAATATTCAAACTATATTTGTTCACCAAGCAAAATTTCATGGAACAATTTGTTGTATCAGCCCGTAAATACCGCCCACAAACCTTTGCTGATGTTGTGGGACAACAGGCCATTACCAACACCCTACTCAATGCCATTGAAACCAATCACTTGGCCTCAGCCTTACTTTTCACGGGACCGCGTGGTGTAGGAAAAACAACCTGCGCACGTATTTTGGCCCGTAAAATTAATCAGCCGGGTTACGATGATCCCAACGAAGATTTTGCTTTTAATGTATTTGAACTCGATGCCGCTTCAAACAATTCGGTAGACGACATCAGAAACTTGATTGATCAAGTGCGCATTCCGCCCCAAACAGGTCAATACAAAGTATACATTATTGATGAGGTGCATATGCTTTCGGCTTCGGCATTCAATGCATTTTTGAAGACCTTAGAAGAGCCACCCAAGCACGCCATTTTTATTTTGGCCACAACTGAAAAACACAAAATTATCCCCACCATTTTGTCGCGCTGTCAAATTTTTGATTTTAAACGCATTACCGTAAAAGATGCCAAAGCGCATTTAGCCGAAGTTGCCCAAAGTCAAGGTGTAGTTTTTGAAGACGATGCTTTACATATCATTGCCCAAAAAGCAGATGGTGCCATGCGCGATGCACTATCCATTTTTGATCGGGTTGTTTCCTATTGTGGCAACAATCTAACTCGACAAGCCGTAACCGAGAATTTGAATGTTCTTGACTACGAAACCTACATTCAAATTACCGATTTACTGATGGCAAATAAAATTCCTGAAGTGCTAATGGCCTATAATGACATTTTGGCCAAAGGTTTTGACGGACATCATTTTATTGCTGGTTTGGCTTCTCATTTTAGAGATATTTTGGTTTGCCAAGCACCGGCTACATTGAGTTTATTAGAAGTGGGTGAACAAGCCCAAAAACTATATGCACAACAAGCACAACAAACTCCACACGCCTTTTTACTTAAAGGAATTGAGTTGGCCAATGAATGCGACTTAAAATACAAAGTATCTCAAAACCAACGCTTGTTGGTTGAACTTTGCTTGATGCAATTGGCCTCCATCACCTTTGATGGAGAAAAAAAAAAGTTAACGGATTTATAATCCCCGCCAATCATTTTTATGGCCGTGTTCTCGACATCGCCGTTGAAGCCGACACCTTAGTTCCTGAACCAATTAGTCTCGCGAACAAGCCTGTTCTTGAAATAGAGAAATCCATTCCGGTAGCTACACCACTACCCAAACCCCAAGAAGGCAAAGTATCGCCTCAAGCTACAACAGGACCGGTATCGGCCTTGTCATTGGCCAGTATACGTGCCAAAAAAGAGTTGCAGGAACAAATAAGCCCGATAAACAAAGAAGCTATTCAATTGCCTACCGAGGCGTTTAACGAAACCGATTTGATGCTGTATTGGACCAAATATGCCCAAAAATTAGGTGATAAAGGATACAAAATCATGGAGTCGTTATTGTTGATAAACGATCCTATTGTTGAGGGTACGCAGGTTCGGTTTGAATTGCCAAACGAAGGATCAAAACTCGATTTTGAATCGGAAAAAAATGGCTTATTGAGTTTTTTAAGAAGTCATTTACACAACCACGATATTACCATCGAAGTAATTGTAAACGAAGCGGTTGAAAACAAATTTGCCTTTACTCCACAAGACAAATACAACCGATTGAATGAACTCAATCCGGCTTTAGATTTGCTTCGAAAAACCTTTGAATTGGATATTTAATTTTCCAAATTTTTCAAAAAAGAAACCAATCCTTTCATGTATACTTTTTGGTCGTCATACATACTCATATGACTACCGTTGGGACAAAACAAATAAGTTCCGTTTTGCACTTGCGTTGACATCCATTGCATATGTTTGGGATCCATCGTGTCGTACTTTGCGCCAATAGTTAAAGTAGGCACAGTCAATTTTGGAAGGTCTTTTTTACGATCCCAGGTAGTCAATTTACCCGAAATTCCAAATTCACTCGGTCCTTGCATGGTTACGTACAAAGACTGATTCAAACGACCAAAGGCTCTATTCATAGGCTCTGGCCAGGGGATTCTACAAATGTGTTGGTTGTAATAATGTGGGGTAAGCAATTCCATGTAGCGCGGATTTGCAAAATCTTTTTTGGCTTCTAAGGCTCTAATTTCAGCTAGAGCATCAGTTGGAATTTGTTTGGCTAAAACCTCAGCATACTTTCCGTAATCCGGGCAACTGGCCATCATATTTGAAATCACTAACCCTTTTAAATTGGCTTGGTATTTAAAAGCGTATTCCATCGCTAAAATTCCACCCCACGAATGACCAAGTAAAACAAAATTGGACGCATCCAATTGCAAGGCCTTGCGCACTTGTTCAACTTCTTCGACATAGCGAGGCAAATCCCATAGCGCTACATCATTGGGATTGTCAGAAAATCCGGTACCCAATTGATCATAATAAATAAATTCTATGCCCGAAGCTGGCAAAAAATTCTCCATGCATTCAAAGTATTCATGTGACATACCCGGACCACCATTGAGCAACAACACCTTTACTTTTGGGTTGTTCCCAATGCGTTTGGTCCAAACCGAAAAGTTTCCTTTGGGTGTAGAAATTTCAATTTTTTGCGCTCCACCTATTTGTACTTTTGTCGTATCTGATTTAAAATAATCAACTGAAGTTGATGCTAATTTTGTATCCGTATTGGATTTGCATGCTGATAAAAGGAGCAATAAACTAGCTGCTAATACTAAAATATTTTTCATACTAAATAATTATAATTTGTTGTAATACATTGCTTTGACAATTCCGTCTGAAAGTCCTATTTTAGGTACAAAAATCTGCTTGGATCCACTCCATTTCATGGCGTTTAGGTAGATTTTGGTAGCCAAAACGATTACGTCGGCACGATCGGGATTTAATCCCATTTCCCCAACCAAATCGTTGTAGGTTAACCCGTTTAATTGATTGTATATTTTATTTAAATACGCATACGATAAAGGTGTATCTATTGGTTTTTCGGACATTTTGAATAACTTGTTGATGTTACCACCTGAACCTATTAAACTAATTTGGGCAAATGGTGCCGAATGCCCTTCAATCCAATCCTGAATTTCTTGCCAAATCGCATTGGGTACCATCTTGTTTAATAATCGAACTGTTCCGATTTTGAATGATTTAGAGGCTACAATTTTGCCGGCTGAAAACAGCGAAAACTCTGTGCTTCCTCCTCCCACATCGACAAATAAATAGGAATTATCGGTGTTCACTAAATGACTGATATCGGTTGAGGCAATTATGGCTGCTTCTTTTTTTCCATCAATAATTTCAATGTTTATTCCTGTTTTTGCCATCACTTTATCAATAACTTCTTGGCCGTTTTTGGCCTCCCGCATAGCAGAGGTAGCCAATGCTCTAAAATCTTTGACTTTGTGCACCTTCATGAGTAACTTATAGGCATTCATACCGTCAATCATTCGATCGATGTTTTCGGCAGTAATAATTCCTGTCGTAAAGGCATCTTGACCTAATCGAATGGGTAATCGCACCAAGGAACTTTTATTAAACTGTGTAGGTTTTCCGGATTCTTCCACCACGTTTGCAACCAACAAACGCATGGCATTAGAACCTATATCGATAGCAGCATATTTTTGAATTGAAATCATACTCTTGAATTAAGACTGTTCGTTTATAGGTTGTTCCGTATCGGCCTTTAGTTTATAATAGTTGTACGTTTCCAATTGCGCTCTAAAAACAGGATTATCGCCTTTTTGTCGGTATTTGTTGTCTAACAAATGTGAATGAAAACGGGCTTTCACATTTCCTTTCCAACCCATTTCAAATACATCTATGAGTTCTTGTTTAATGGAGGGATCATAAATTGGACATGCCACTTCAACTCGGGTGTCCAAATTACGTGTCATAAAATCAGCCGAAGAAATAAAAACCTCGGGATCCCCATTGTTGCCAAATATATACACCCGTGTATGTTCTAAATAATTATCTACAATACTTATGGCTTCTATATTCTCACTCATTCCTGGCACACCAGGAATTAATGAACAAATGCCTCGGACTTGTAATTTAATCTTCACTCCGGCTCGACTGGCTTCATATAGCTTATCCACCATATCAAAATCAGATAAACTATTCATCTTTAAATTGATCATGCCTTGGTGTCCCATTTTGCTGTGTAGGATTTCACGATCTATGAGTTTATAGAAACGAGAACGAGTGTAATGCGGAGATACTATTAGGTGCTTAAAACGATGTATCCTGAAATTCACTTCAAAAAAATCAAAGATTTTGTCAATGTCTTTGAGGATTTTTTGATGGCTTGTGAACAAGGTAACATCCGTATAAATTTTTGCCGTTGACTCATTGAAATTACCGGTTGAAATCAAGCCATAGCGTTTAATTTTTTGCTGCTCAATTCGCTCAATTACACATATTTTACTGTGTACTTTAAGCCCTTTAATTCCAAATATAAGTTGAATGCCCTCCATTTGCATTTTCTCCGAATACGAGATATTACTCGCTTCATCAAAACGGGCTTGCAGTTCAATTTGCACTGTAACTTTTTTGCCGTTCTTGGCCGCATTAATTAATGAACTAATTATTTGTGAATTTTTAGCCAATCTGTACAACGTAATCTTGATCGAAACCACTTGTGGATCGAGTGCTGCCTCACGCAAAAACTTAATCAAATAAGAAAAAGATTGATAGGGCGCATGCATCAAATAATCTTTGCTGCTAATTTTTTCCAAAATACTCCCTTCTAAACTCAAACCTGGCACAGGTAAAGGTTCATTTTTCTTGTACAACAAATCGTGTCGACCCAAATTGGGAAAATCCATGTAATCTCGACGGTTGTGATATCTACCTCCAGGAATTAAACTATCGGTTGAATCCAAATGAATTTTAGACAAAAAGAATTTAAGTGTGTCTTTTCCAATTTCTTGGTCATAAACAAAGCGAACCGGCTCACCAA
Organism: Flavobacterium sp.; assembly: GCA_018883065.1. Lineage (GTDB taxonomy): Bacteria > Bacteroidota > Bacteroidia > Flavobacteriales > Flavobacteriaceae > Flavobacterium. The sequence goes on along the minus strand of VEQT01000053.1, from coordinate 3,125 downwards.
TTCGGCGGTCTTTTACGCTATTGGCTATTTTTTCGAGCATACTTTTGCTCAGGTCGCTGTCCATTTCAAGTTGTGCATCACGAGTAATTTTGATCATGTGTGCTGTAACACTGTGGTAATCAAAAATGTTGAAAATACTGCTTAAGTTAAAACGAATTACATCATCTAAAAGAATAACATAATCTTTACCATCTGACTGAGGTAAAACTACAAAGCGGTTAATGGTTTTGGGTATTTCAATTACCGCATACCGTATAGATTTTCTTCGAGAAACGCGCTGCAGCAAAGTTGTTGGTGTATCATTATTGAGGACCAATTTCACAGCCAAATAACCCGATGTGTCTTTTAGTAATGGAAACTCTGCCAAGTCATTTAATATAATTGTGACCAAAGCTGGACTTACCGTTTGGATAAAAAAGTCTTTTACATATGCGGCTTGTTCGGGTGACAATTGTTTTTCGTTTACAATGAATATACCTTCGTCTTCCAGTTTATGTTGAATGATGCGAAGCACTTGTAAACTTTCTTCTTGTTGAGCAATGACAATACCAGTAATCTCATTAAGCAACTGCTGGGCTGTACTGCCACCCAATGCCTTTTGACCTGAAATTCCAGATAAACTCAACCGTCGAATGGCGGCATAACGTACACGAAAAAACTCATCCAAGTTGTTCGAAAAAATACCCAAAAAACGCAACCGATCGAGCAAAGGAACAGTTTCATCGGCGGCTTCTTGTAACACACGTGCGTTGAACGCTAGCCAACTTTTTTCTCGTTCAATGTATTTATTATCAGACATATCTATGCGGTATCTTTAGGGAATTTAATTTTTTTAGTAATGCCTTTTTGCAACTTGGACCACGAGTTAATAGGTAATTCAAGGGAGACAAAACCACAGGTAGGCACATTATCAATTGGAATGGATCCAAATTTATTAACAAAATTTGTAATGGCCTCGTTGTGACCAAAAAGAATTATAGACTGCTCATTCTCTTTTCTAGATTGGATAAAGGATTCTAAATCAGCACATGAAAAAGTATATAACTCAGATTCAAACTGAATGGCTGGTGCAGTATTTGGAAAATAGGAAGATATTAGTTCAGCCGTTTGTTTGGTTCGAACAGCAGTACTGCAATATATGGAGCAGTGCATTGGTAAATTACTGGCCACAAAACTGCCCATGTTGAGCGCATCGGCAATACCTCGTGGAGCCAAAACACGAGCATGATCGGAGGTAGCCATTTCCCAGCTTGATTTGGCGTGTCGTAGAAGTATAATTGATTTCATTTGTATTTTTTTGGCGTTTACAAAGTAACTATATTGTGGTTAATTTTGTTGTGAAGCGTATGTTAATAAATGAGATCGACTTGTATTACCAAATTTAATGTCTTGTAAATTGTAGTTTGTCGATAATTTTATGAAAATAATTTCTTACAAAAAATATAAATAAATACGCTTTATCGATGTTTTTTGCATTTTGTCGTTTAATTAATGCGGTGTTTTAGGCAATTGTTTCTATTTTTGGAACGTGAATTTTTTAAGCTTGCACAAATCTTATGAAAACAATTAAATCAATCCATAATTTAAGCACGACATACCAGTACTTGTACCTGTGTATTGCAGTTGGATTTAGCACAATATGTTTTGCGCAAGCTCAAGAATTCTCACTTCGTTCTACCGAGGACTATATAAATCAATACCAAGCCAAAACAGCTACTGTCTTTGAAAAAGAGTCGGCCAAGAATCTATCCTCTTTATTGTATGACAAACAAGATGCATTGTATGTAGGCAATCAATCGGTTCAAATTTATGGTACCAAGCCCCGAGTTGTTATTGTTTCACTTGCTGATCTCGATCAATTAAGCACGATCAAAGCTCATCAAAACAATGTAGAACTCATACAAATTCGTGTGCATGCTGGGGCTAATTTCAACCAATTGCGTTTATCTGAGCTATTGACTCAATTTAAAAATGTAAAATACCTTCATTTTGTATTGCCCGATATAGCATCACGTGCACAATTAGCCACATCGTTTACTGGTTTAGATCTGCCTTACGAATTAATGTATTCAATACAAAATATCGACCACGACTAATGATACCATCTAAATCACATACAACTACTTCTGGCAGTTGGGCATTTTTTGCCTTGGTGATTTTGTTGTTGTCACAAGTTGCTGCATCTCAAGTACGCGTAGACTTTACACAACGCAGTTCACACTATACGCCATCAAAGAAAATTTATACGCTTAAAGGAGATTTTACCCTATTGGGTAACACCTGTTTAACCCCTCAAAATTATGGGCCAAACACCAACAACAACGGACAATTCATGCAGTATGTTGATACTGATTCTGATCCTACTACGTTTAATTCCTCCTCATCTACTTTAGTGCTTTCAACTGAAAATGGTGCAATTCCAAGTTGTTCCAGTATTGTATTTGCTGGATTATATTGGACCGGCAAATCAAATACAAACGATGTGTTTACGGTAACAAAAGACATACCAAACGGTACACAAAACACGAATACTTCGGCATCAGTAGGTCATAACAACAACATCATCTATACAAACTTTACGCTTATTGTATCGCGAAATACAGTTAGCCCGAATTACTACAATCCAAAATACACTTTTGCAGGTAACGGAAACACCTATGTGTTTAATTTTTACAATGCCGATAATCCAAACCGCATTGGCCTATCTGTAAATGGTGGTGCAGAAACGAACATTCCTGCAACTATCAGTGCCGATCAAACCGAAGCTACCTTTAACACTCCATACCAAATAGTGGATGGATTGGTTACCATTCGAATTGAAAAATTAAAACGAACTGCCTCAACCGATAATACGCTAACCACCTATCAAAACACTTCTACTTCTGTAGTAAATGTATCCGGTACAGTTCCCGCATTTGTTTCGCTCACCAAAACCTACGACAAACGAAAAATATCCCTAAAGGGACCAAATGCATCAACCTATACTCAATTTACAGCTGAGCCCAATAGCATTTATTTTCCGAGTGCAACAGTTGACGACAATATATTTTCTGCCTACACCGAGATTACCGATTATGTGCGTGAGCACGGGATTGGTGAATACTTTGCTGCCGATATGGCCTTGC
>VEQT01000082.1 GCA_018883065.1 Flavobacterium sp. | reverse complement strand
CCATAGTTCACCGTGAATGTGGTGACCCAAGCGCTCTCTTAAAATAGGGCTAAACGTAATGGTGCGTTTATTATTGTCACGTGTTTCCTCAATGGCAAGTTTCCCCAACCAATAAATGACGTGTAAAAATCGGTCTGGTTTTTCGGTGGTGCCAAACGCATCATAAATAGCGATAATTTCGGCAAAGCTTCGGCCTAAAATGTTGGCCACATGTGATACCGCTACTTCCTTATCAACTAAACTTAATTTTTTGGGTTGTAGTACAGCGTGTTCCAGTTTGTGCCAATCGCGCGTGAGTTCGCCATTTTCATCAACCAAAACCCGATCTTTTATTTTGTGTGATTCAATAAAAATAAACGTCAAATGTGTTAAAATATCATATATATCTGAACGACCTCGGGTAATCTCTACATTCATTTGCTCTTGATCAATGCGGTAACAATTTCGGCGTCTTTTTGGAGGCACAATGGCTTTAAAATGCGAATGCACATAGCCTTCGTCTGAGGTGAGATTAATGTAGCGACATTCTTCAATACCAATTGGTAAACGCTCGATAACATACAACAAGCCGTTGAGTTCTACTTTTTCTTCGGCAATCGAACCATAAATTTCAGGGCGCAATAACAAGAGTGCTTCGCGTAAGGTTTCGCCTGAAACCCCCATGGGTTTATAAAAACCCCTGTTAAATAAATGCCGCATCGTAATGTATAAGCGCTCTACAGCGCTTGAAGATTCTTGAGCACGTGAACGTACGATGTTTTTAGGTTCTTTCATTTGTTTGGGTTTACTAACCTGCAAATGTAGGGTATTTAAATTTTAATTAATTGATCTACAAGAATTCGGTCGTTGGCTAATCTTGGAATTTTATTTTGACCACCCAACTTTCCAATCGATTTCATGTAATCTTGAAACCCATTTTGCGCGACGCGGCTTATCAGAAGGGAGCGCAAAACTTTTCCTTCAATCAGGTCGTTGTAATAGGAATTTTGTAATCGCAATTGCTGGTCAATTTCTTGGGCAAAGGCTTCCAAATCATCGGGTTCTTGTTCAAATTCTATAAACCATTCGTGGTAAGGCAAACCGTTTGTAGGATTTATTTGTGGCGCAACTGTAAATTCACTCACCCGTACATTACACTGAACCACCGCCTGTGCCAATGCTTGTTCTACTTCTTTGCCAATTACATGCTCACCAAAGGCCGAAATAAAATGCTTAATGCGGCCGCTGACAATCAATTTATATGGTTTTAACGACGTGAATTGGACCGTGTCGCCAATGTTATAACCCCACAAACCGGCATTAGTCGAAATAATCAGCACGTAATTTACACCCAATTCTACCTGGCCTATCGTGAGGCGAGTAGGGTGGGGCGAATAAAATTCATCGGTGGGAATAAATTCGTAAAAAATACCTGCATTTAGTAACAATAACATGCCTGGATCTCCTTGTTTGTTTTGGTAGGCAAAAAATCCTTCCGAGGCAGGAAACAACTCAATTGTGTCTACTTTTCGGCCAATGAGATTTTCGAATTTAGCCCGATAGGGCTCAAAATTTACGCCGCCATAAATAAATAGATTAAAGTTGCTAAATAGCTCCCCAACCAACTTACCAGAATTTTGCTGAATCTTCTCAAAGTACATTTGAACCCATGAGGGAATGCCTGAGATTACTGTCATGTTTTGATCTACTGTTTCTTGAACAATCGCATCAACTTTGGTTTCCCAGTCTTCGATGCAGTTGGTTGCCCAAGAAGGAAGTCTATTTTTTTGCAAATACTTGGGTACAAAATGCGCCACAATTCCTGAAAGTCGGCCCAGTTGAATGCCGTTTTTTTGTTCCAGAATAGGGCTTCCTTGCAGGAAAATCATCTTTCCATTTACAAAATCAGCTTTTCCTGTTTCATGTACATAATTCAAAATTGCATTGCGAGCCGCTTCAATATGAAAAGGCATCGATTCTTTGGTGAGCGGAATATATTTGGCGCCCGAAGTGGTGCCCGAAGTTTTGGCAAAATACAGTGGCTTTCCCGGCCATAAAATATCTGATTCACCGGCTACTACTCGATCAACATAGGGTTTTAAAGCTTCATAATCGCGAATCGGAATCCGCGCTATAAAATCCTGATGTGTTTTTATCTCCGCAAACGCATGGTCACGTCCAAATTGGGTGTGTTGAGCGGTGGCTATCAGCTTAGAGAAAACCTCTTGCTGTGACTCAACAGGACGAGTAATCCAACGCTGGTTTTTATGTTGAATGAACTTGGCAAATAATCGAGCTGCAGTTGCTTTGATTGTCATCATTTATACGTTTGGAAATTGCTTTTTGATGGCCTTTTCCGTGGACCAAATTAAATAGACGCAGCTCAAAATGATCAAAGTAGTTCCAACAATAACACTGGTTTTTTGCGACATTGGGAACACTGTATTTACAAACGAAGAGGCGGTTAATAAAAACCCCATCTGGACCATTTTTATGGCCGAATAACGCTGGGAAAAATTCCAAGCTTCTTGGCTTTTTTTGGAGCCCGAGGTCCGGTATCCATAGAAGTCATTGATTTTTTTGGGTGGAAAAATATATACTACTACCGCAGCAATCACAAAAATAACGCCCACCAAAAAGGTTTGTGGATTGATTGTGTTGGCTAAATTAAAAAGTTGTTCTTCCATATTAATTGAATGCAATATATTGGGTGGGATCTACAGGCTGGCCATCTTTCCATAACTCAAAATGCAATTGACTTCCTGTTGATTCCCGGCTGGTAGCACCCGCCAATGCAATTACTTCTCTTGTTTTTACTAAATCGCCTTGGTCTTTTGTAGATGCCGAGGCGTTTTTATACACCGAAATAAACCCATTATTATGCCGTACTACCACAACATAACCGCTTGTGGGAGTCCAATCCGAGAAAATAACCGTTCCGTCGGCAATGGATTTAATGGGGGTGTTTTTGGTTACGGCTACATCAACAGCTAAATGCTTTTTGTGGACATTGTATTTTTGTGTAATCGACCCGTTTACGGGCGCAAACAATACCACATTTACTTTTGCTTGGGCTTTTTCAAATAAGTTATACTTGTCTTCTTTTTCGGCTAGTGAGCGAATCATTTGTTCCTCTGGAGATAACTCAAGTTCTACGGCTTCTTTTTCTAGTGTTTTGGTTGCTAAAATGGAATCTTTATTTAGTTGGGCATATTCTAAGTTTCCAGTTAGAATTTGTTTAATTGATGCAATATAGGCCTCGTTTTTTTGAAGTGCCACGGTAAGCGAATCCGATTTTAAAGCCAATTGGGTGGCGTCTTTCTTTAATTTGGTTGAAGCATAACCGGGTATAAATTCCCGCAGCGGGGTAAAGGCAATGAGAAAAGTAGTGCAGGTTACAATTAAAATAGCAGCTGAGCTGGCTACCACAAACACATTCATCAACGTGAGTCGCAAAGAAAAAAGCTCAGCAAAAGTGTCTTCGTTAACAATCACTAAACGATTTTTAGCGAAGAGTTTTTCTTTGAGTAGTTGACGTTTTAATCGGTTTTCGGCCATTTGATAGGAATGTGTTACAAATGTATAAATTTATAGTTCTTTTGGGTCGGGTGGTAGGTTTTGTTCTTATATTTGCTTGGTAATTAAAAGTATCATACTATGACAACACAAACTATATTTTTGGGTGAAGTTGGTCCCATGCAAATCATTCTTGTATTAGCTATAATTTTATTGTTGTTTGGGGGTAAAAAAATCCCTGAATTGATGAAAGGATTGGGAAGCGGAATCAAAGAATTTAAAAATGCCGCCAAAGACGATCAAACGACTGCGCCTAAAAAAGACGAAGAAACTAAAGCATAATTTTTATTTTTTTTTTATTTCACCCCAAATCTCTAGATGTTTGAAAGATTTGGGGTGTTTTTTTCATAGTATCATCGTCAATTGAATTCGCTTACGCGCTTCATCCACTTCAACTACTTTTACTTGTACATGCTGGTGTAGTTTCACCACTTCATTTACATCTGATACAAATCC
>VEQT01000009.1 GCA_018883065.1 Flavobacterium sp. | reverse complement strand
GCGCACATCAACCCCAAAGATGTTGTGGTAATATTCGCACCAACGTTCGCCCGCTTGTTTACTAATGCCATACACCGTAGAAGGCTCCATGACGGTATACTGTGGCGTTTGTTCTTTGGGTGTAGTAGGACCAAAAACGGCAATACTGGAAGGCCAAAAAATCTTTTTAATTTTTTTAGCTTTTGCCAAATTCAACACGTGAAACAAGGAATTCATGTTCAAATCCCAAGCAAAAGCCGGGTTTTTTTCGGCCGTAGCCGACAGTAATGCTGCCATTAAATAGACATCGGTAATTTGATGCAATTCTACCAAATGTTCAATTTGATTAAAATCTAAGGCATTCACTACCTCAAATGGACCTGAATTCACAACGTCATTGTTCAGCTTTCGGATGTCGGAAGCAATTACGTTTTCAACCCCGTAAAGTGCTCTTAGTTGGTGGGTGAGTTCGGTTCCGATTTGGCCGCAGGCGCCAATAATCAAAATTTTTGGAGTCATACTTTTGCATGTTTTGGTTGGCAAATATAACGTTTTCGTAACGCAATAAATAGGGCTTTTTAATGTTGTTTCCCGTTTTTTACTTTCGTTTTACCTTTGTAACTTTGGCCTTCAATTGAATTCAAATGAAAACCGCATCTCTAGTCTATTTTGCTTCTTTTTGCCTGCTTTTTGCTTGTCAAAAAGACAACGAGCAACTGCGTATTGCCCGACAAAAAGATGCACTTCGTAACGAACAGGTTTTTCAAAAAATTAACCAAGCTTGGCAGTTTACAATTCCAAGTTTGTCACCAAATACCCGGCGATTTACGAGCTCATGGAATGATTTGTTTTTGTTAACCAATGAGCTAAATAAAAAACCCAAGAGCACATTGGGTGCTTTTCAAAAAAAGGCGCGCCTGCTTTCTCAAAAATCGGTTGTATTGGGCAACACCATTCCGTTGGTGTTTAATAAACCCGAAATCAAAAGCAGAATTGCGGTACTCACCACTAAATTCAACCAAATCAATTTATACATCAATGTTACTCCTGTTCAAGATCAAAAAGTAATAGCAATCCTGTCCGAGGTCAATATAGAGCTCAAGGCCTTATTTTTACAACTGGATGAATTGGTCCGAAAAAGCGAAATTCCCACCGAAGAAGGCGAATCTGAAATGAAACAAATGCTCGACACTACGCGCGCCATTCCCTCTAAATAACTGCTTTAATTTTGAGCAATCCTCTCATTAATCTGTACGAGCAATCCCCCAAAGTGGCCCAACTTGTAGCGGCTATTCGTCCACAAGCCCGAATTCAATTGAGTGGTTTGGTAGGATCATCATTTTCGTTGGTGTTGCAAGCTGCATTCAAACAGACTAGTTTGCCTTTTTTATTGGTTGTAAACGACAAGGAAGAAGCCGCTTATTATTTGAACGATTTAGAACAGTTTTTGGGCGCCGACGACGTGCTGTTTTATCCAGGATCCTATCGCCGCCCGTATCAATTGGAAGACACTGACAACGCCAATGTGTTGTTGCGGGCTGAGGTGCTCAACCGCATTCATTCGCAGCGCAAACCCGCTTGCATCGTAACCTATCCCGAGGCCTTATTTGAAAAGGTTGTAACCAAAAAAGAGCTGGACAAAAACACGCTAAAAGTAGCCGTTGGCGATCAGTTGTCTATTGATTTTGTAAACGAAGTATTATTTGAATATGAATTTAAACGCGTCGATTTTATCTCTGAACCAGGTGAATTCTCCGTGCGCGGTGGAATCGTTGATGTATTTTCGTTTTCCAATGATCATCCCTACCGCATTGAGTTTTTTGGTAACGAAGTAGACAGCATCCGCAGTTTTGATGTAGAAACGCAATTGTCAATCGAAAAGCAAAAGAAAATCACAATCATTCCCAATTTAGAGAACAGTTTTTTTCAAGAAAACAGAGAGAGTTTTTTAAACTTTATCTCGCCTTCCTCTGTGGTGGTGTTGCAAGACACCGAGTTATTGGTTGCTAAATTAGATGCGCTTTTCGCAAAATCGCAAACTGCTTTTGCGGGATTACAAAGCACAATAAACCGGGTTTCTCCCGAGAAACTTTTTTTACAATCGGCCGATTTTTTAAAAAAAGTAGTAGATTTTCCGGTGGTTGAATGGACGAACAGTCCCTTCTTTTCGTGTACCCAGAATACGGCGTTTGCCACCCAGCCGCAACCCTCGTTTAACAAGCAATTTGATTTGTTGTTAACCAATTTGAGTGACAACCACTACAAGGGATTTACCAATTATCTACTTTGTTCAAATTCTTCTCAGGCCAAGCGATTTCACGACATTTTTGAGTCCTTAGACGAGGCCAACCACGAGGATATTCGCAAGCATTACCAAACGCTGGTTTTTCCGTTGTACCAAGGATTTGTTGATACCGAACACCAATTTACCTGCTATACCGATCACCAAATTTTTGAACGCTACCACAAGTTTTCCATCAAAAATGGATTTTCTAAAAAGCAAACCATTACACTCAAAGAACTTACCTCCTTGGCCATTGGCGATTATGTGACCCATATGGATCATGGAATTGGTAAATTTGGCGGACTTCAGAAAATTCAGGTCGAAGGCAAAACCCAAGAAGCCATTAAGTTGGTGTATGCCGATAATGACATTGTGTATGTGAGCATCCATTCGTTGCATAAAATCTCCAAATACAACGGCAAAGACGGCGCACCACCCAAAATATATAAATTGGGTTCAGGCGCTTGGAAAGCCTTGAAACAAAAAACCAAGGCCCGTGTAAAACACATCGCGTTTAATCTCATTCAGCTCTATGCCAAACGCCGATTGGAAAAGGGCTACCAATATGCCCCCGACAGTTATTTGCAGGCCGAGTTAGAGAGCTCGTTCATCTACGAAGACACGCCCGATCAGCTCAAAGCTACACAGGACATCAAGCTCGACATGGAAAGCGATAGACCAATGGATCGATTGGTATGTGGCGATGTGGGATTTGGCAAAACCGAAGTAGCCATTCGCGCGGCATTCAAAGCCGTAGACAATGGTAAACAAGTTGCGATTTTGGTGCCCACAACCATTTTGGCTTACCAGCATTTTCGCACCTTCACCGAGCGCCTTAAGGATATGCCGGTATCAATTGATTATGTGAATCGTTTCCGAACAGCCAAACAAAAAACACAAACCCTTCAAAACCTTGCCGATGGCAAACTTGACATTATCATTGGCACCCACCAATTGGTCAATAAAAACGTGGTGTTCAAAAATTTAGGCTTGTTGATTGTTGACGAAGAACAAAAATTTGGCGTTAATGTCAAAGACAAACTCAAAACCATTGCGGCCAATATTGATACACTTACGTTAACAGCCACTCCTATTCCGCGTACCCTGCAATTTTCGTTGATGGCCGCCCGTGATTTGTCGGTTATTACTACGCCGCCGCCCAACCGTTATCCCATTGAAAGTTCGGTGGTGGGATTTAATGAAGAGCTCATCCGTGATGCCATTTCGTATGAAATTCAGCGCAACGGCCAGGTGTTTTTTATACACAACCGCATCGAAAACATCAAAGAAGTGGCGGGCATGATTCAGCGGTTGGTGCCCGATGCCAAGGTGGGCGTGGGCCATGGGCAAATGGATGGCAGCAAACTCGAAGAACTCATGTTGGCCTTCATGAACGGCGAATTTGATGTATTGGTAGCCACAACCATCATCGAAAGCGGTTTAGATGTGCCCAATGCGAATACGATTTTCATTAACAACGCCAATAATTTTGGCCTTTCTGATTTGCATCAAATGCGCGGCAGGGTAGGACGTAGTAACAAAAAAGCCTTTTGCTATTTCATTTGTCCACCGTATTCGGCCATGACAGAGGATGCCCGCAAACGCATTCAGGCCTTGGAGCAACACAGCGAATTGGGTAGTGGTTTTAATATTGCCATGAAAGATTTGGAAATTCGCGGTGCCGGAGATTTATTGGGCGGCGAACAAAGCGGATTTATTAACGAAATTGGTTTTGAAACCTATCAAAAAATTATGAATGAGGCCATCGACGAACTCAAAGAAAACGAGTTCAAGGACTTGTATGCTTCTGATGAAGATCTTGAAACCAAAACCTACGTCAAGGAAATGCAATTGGATACCGATTTTGAATTGTTGTTTCCAGACAATTACATCAATTCGATTACCGAACGATTAAATTTATACAACGAGTTGAGTCTTGTTAAAGATGAGGCTTCTTTGATGGCTTTCGAAACTAAGCTCATCGATCGATTTGGACCGTTGCCTAAACCAGCCATTTCGCTATTGAGCAGCATGCGAATCAAGTGGATTGCGACTCAACTGGGCATCGAAAAACTAGTGCTCAAACAAGGCAAAATGATTGGGTATTTTATTGCCGATCAAAACAGCGATTTTTATGCTTCGGCCCAATTTCACAGGGTGTTGCAGTTGGTACAACAACAAGCCGAGCATTGCAAACTCAAAGAAAAACAAACGCCCAACGGCTTGCGCTTGCTACTCACTTTTGAACATGTAAAATCGATACGAGCGGCCTTGCAATACATGGAATTATTGGCCTAAAAAAATCCAGCGGTTAGGCTGGATTTTTATTAGTATTTCACTACTTTGAAATGTACTTTTTGGCTTTCAAACTGCAGGCTTACAAGATAGGTGCCCGATGCAAACCCCGATAAATCCAGTTGATCTTCAAGGCTTGTTTTTGATTTTTGCATTAATACGTGTCCCATTACATCGGTTACTGTGAGCTGAGAAAAAGCAGTTTTGGATTGAACATTTACCCTTCCTGTAGTGGGATTTGGCGCATAGGTAAAATCAATCAACGATTCAAATTCTGTGGTTCCCAAATTGTTTAAACAGGTCACGGTGGCTTCGTACCCTGGTGTTACTACCGCTCCGTCAGAGGTAAATTTAAGTGTCAACGAACCATCAGCAGCAGTTGATTCAAAGGGGCCTGGAATGGTGTTACCCGTAAATCCGCCGTTGCTCAAATCCGGTGATGAGGTGGAATTTCCATCGTAGATATACAAATAATCCCAGTCGAGTTCAAGGTCAAAAGAATTAAATGTAAGTTGAATCTTTTTGTTGGGTAAATTCGGAATCAAAACCCGTACATAGGTTTCAGAATCAGAATAATCAGCTTCAACACCTCCCGTGTCGGTTAGAATTGCACCACTACAATAATTTGTTCCAGTAGCAATAACGGTTTGTCTGCTCGGGGCTTCCAACCCAAAACCACATACCGGACGTACCCGAATGCGGTAAAACGTATTTGGGGTTAAGTTGGTAAACATATAGGAATTGGATGTTACTGTAATCCAATTAATTGGATCGGATGTGAATGTTGAAGCAGATACTTCCCAGGTTGAATTTAACCCATCAGTCCAAGTAACCTCTGCACTTGTTGATCCCGAGTTGATGACTTCAATAGATGAAACGGTATTGATACAGGTGTTAATACAATCAGTGCTCAAGCAAGTAGAACCATTTACCGTGCTTAAGATTAACGCAGCTGGTTGTGGGCCAAAGCCGTTGCTAAAACTGATGCCTGCATTGGTGAGATGACAATAACTCATAATAGTGCCTTTTACCGCGCTCGATGGAATTGGTGCTTGTGGACAATCTCCTTCAGAATAACCGGCTTGTTGACCACAGCCGTCAATGGCAGTGTCGTTGCCGTTCCAATAACAGCCATGCGTGTGGGGCGAACCCAACAAATGTCCAAATTCATGCGAAATTACTTGTATGGTCCACGAGTAAGTGGGAACGGTGCTAAAACTCGTAGTAACATCTGAATAGCTGAAATTATCTTGTGAGCAAAGACCATTAATGGTAACGGCTACTCCGCCTAATCCTCCCGGATCAATACCCACCAATTGGCCTACATCCCCATCAAAAACTGGTCTTACCTCATTGAATTTATACAAGTAATCGGATGATGATGTTCCAATACCATCGTAGGGGTCTTGGGTAGTCCAAATAAAAATGCTTTTAATAGCAACACTAATTCCGTCATTTGCAAACAAGGTTTGTACATTGTTAAATACCGACGTCATCCAATTGGTAGTGGTTGTGGTATTGCTATTATTGGCTTCATACAAATCGAAATCAATCTCAAAGTAAATGGTTACACAACGCGCGCTAGAGGGTTGTGAGTTTCCGATTCCTGGAGACGTAACGGTTGCTGATTCTTTAGCAGTACATTTAAAATCATGTAAAACCTTTAAATCATTATCGGAATATACAATGTAGGTGGCGCTATTTTCTAACTTCCCAACCACCACGTTGCCCAAATCATTGCTCGAGATAATTCCGTTGAGTTCATTGTCAAAAAAGTTGAATGAAACCACTGAATTCGGGTTGTTTTTAATGGCGCCTCTGTAGTAAAGACCTGGCGTATAGTCGATGTGTTTTTGGGTGTCGGTATCCAAATGAAACCCGTCAGTGAAAGGATTTATTTTATACAATTGCACCGTAATGGTTTCGTTTTGATAGGGAATAGTGAGCTCAATAAATTCCTTTTTTAGAGCAAGGATAGTCGCTACTTCAGACGAGTTTAAACGTGCATAATTAGCTTTTTCAATAACGCTATTTACCGTATTGGATGGAGAATAAGCACTAGATTCTAAAACAGAGTAGGGAGTAAAAATTGTGTTTTCTGCGTTTAATAGCGCGATTTTTTTGGCGATTTCTTGTTGAGAAAATCCTGCAAAACTGATAAGCGACACCAATAGAATGAGTAAATTTTTCATAGTGGATGAGGTTGAGTAATGGGTTCAAATATAGGAATTATAAGCACATTTAGGTGTTCAATAAAAAGCTCAAAAGTGATAAAAAGCATTTTCAAGGTGTTCTAAACTAGGTTTTTCGCTTGCATTACTAGATTTGGGAAGTGTGATAGCAATGATGTCAAAGCGCACCTCTAGATCAAGGTTTTGTTGTTCCACATAGGCCGAAACGGCTTTGACCAACAGCTGAATTTTTTTGGGTGTGACAAAATCTTGCGGATCTCCAAAGTGGGCGGAAGTTCTAGTTTTTACTTCAATGACTGCTAAGGTATTTTCTTTTTGTGCTAAGATATCCACCTCGGCTTTTTGAAATGTCCAGTTGGTGTGCAAAATCAAATAGCCTTTTTGGAGCAGTAATTCTACAGCCAATTCTTCACCCAATTTGCCTAGTTCGTTGTGTGTGGCCATTAGTCAATAGCTAATGTTGTTCCGGAAACACTCACCTGTAAATGCGCCATTTTTCCAAACGGCAACGCGCGATTATCCGCGATGTGTCCAGCTGGAAAATGAAAGGCAATAGGAATATTCAATGGACTCAAATGTTCGGCCAAGATTTCATAGGCTGATTTTCCCCAAGGAATTTCGTTGTCGTGCATTTGGCTGAATGTGCCCACCACTACACCATTGAGTTGGGAAAAAAGGCCACTTCGTTTCAAGCCCATACACATTCTGTCTAGGTGGTACAAGTATTCGTCTAGATCTTCAATAAATAATACTTTCCCCTTGGCATCAAGTTGAGAAGTGGACCCCATGAGGCTATATAAAATAGATAAATTGCCACCAATCAATTCTCCTGATGCTTTACCCAATTGATTCTCTGATTGGTAAGGCAATTCATAATGTAGCGGTTCATTGAATAGACATTTGCGCAAAGATTCGAGCGCTTCAGCACTAGCTTTTTCAACGTTTACAGGCATTAATCCATGAATGGAGGCAAATCCCAATTGATGCAACTGAGCATGCAATACGGTTACATCGCTAAACCCGATGATCCACTTTGGCTGCTTGGCCAACACACTAAAATCAACCAAATCAATCATACGCACGGTTCCGTAACCACCTCGTACACACCAGATTGCTTTTACTTTTGGGTTTTCCAATTGCATTTGCAAATCGGCAGCGCGCTGTTCATCGGTGCCTGCCAATTGGTGGTTGTCTAATCCAATGGTTTGGCCAATGAGCACTTCAAGCCCCCAGGAATTAAGCAGGTCAATGGCGGGTTGTAAATTGGGCAAAATATTTTTGCGGGCAGTAGCTACAATGGCTACCGTATCTCCTTGTTGCAAGGCGTGGGGGTAAATCATGATTTCTTGTTTGACACAAAGATATAAAAACCAACTTCTTGTACTCTAAAGCAAGGAAAACCAACTAATTCAACCGCTGATTTTCGTCGTGAATCGTTCTACACTATCAATTGTATTGCTTATTTTTGCGGGGCATTTAAATTTTGCATTTTAATCTAATTCCTATGTTAGCACATCCAAAACGTTATACAATTACCGCCGCTTTGCCTTATACGAATGGACCAATACACATTGGGCATTTGGCCGGCGTATATGTTCCGTCAGATATTTATGCGCGTTATCAGCGTTTACAACACCAAGATGTTGCTTTTATTTGTGGCAGTGACGAACATGGGGTTGCGATTTCCATGAAAGCCAAAAAAGAGGGGATTAGCCCACAAGAAGTGATTGACAAATACGACGGTATCATTCGTCAATCCTTTCTTGATTTTGGCATTTCATTTGACAATTATTCCCGAACCTCTGCTCCAATACACCACGAAACGGCCTCGGCTTTCTTCAAAAAATTATATGATCAGGGCGACTTTATCGAAGAAGTAACCGAGCAATTGTACGATGCCAAAGCCGATCAATTTTTGGCCGATCGATTTGTTACCGGGACTTGTCCAAAATGCAGCAACGAAGAAGCCTACGGCGATCAATGCGAAAAATGTGGTTCTACACTTAATGCGACGGATTTAATTAATCCAAAATCCACCATCACCGGGGAAACCCCAATCTTAAAATCAACTAAACATTGGTTTTTGCCCTTGGACCGTTACGAAACTTTTTTGAAAGACTGGATTCTAGTCGGACATCAAAAAGATTGGAAAACCAATGTGTTGGGCCAAGTGAAATCCTGGATCGACGACGGCTTGAAACCCCGAGCGGTAACCCGTGATTTAGACTGGGGAATTGACGTTCCCGTTGAAGGCGCTCAAGGAAAAAAATTGTATGTATGGTTTGATGCACCCATTGGCTATATCTCAGCTACCAAAGAGTGGGCCGCACGCGAAGGCAAAGACTGGGAGCCTTATTGGAAATCAGACGACACCAAATTGGTGCACTTTATTGGCAAAGACAATATCGTTTTTCATTGCATTATTTTTCCAGCCATGCTAAAAGCCGAAGGCAGTTTTATTTTGCCCGATAACGTTCCTGCCAATGAGTTCCTGAATTTGGAAGGAAACAAATTGTCTACCTCCAAAAACTGGGCGGTATGGTTGCATGAATACCTTCAAGACTTTCCCAATCAACAAGATGTGTTGCGCTATGCTTTAACCGCCAACGCACCCGAAACCAAAGACAACGACTTTACTTGGAAAGATTTTCAAGCGCGAAACAACAACGAATTGGCTGCTATTTTTGGCAACTTCATAAATAGGGTGGTTGTACTTACCCAAAAATACTACGCGGGTGTAGTTCCTTCTCCTGCTGAATTTTCAGAAATTGATCTACAAGTTCTTTCGGAATTGCGCGCATACCCGGCTGTGATCTCGAGCTCTATTGAACGTTATCGCTTCAGAGAAGCCCAAGGCGAAATGATGCAAGTAGCTCGTTTAGGTAACAAATACCTCGCCGACGAGGAACCTTGGAAAGTCATTAAAACCAATCCCGAACGCGTGCAAACCCAAATGTATGTTGCGCTTCAAATTGCGGCAGCTTTACAGGTGTTGTGTGAGCCTTTTTTGCCTTTTACATCCCAAAAATTAGGCCACATATTACAATTAAAAAGCCCTGATTGGAATGCAGTAAGCAAGGAGGAAGTATTACTTCCTGCGGGTCACATCATTGGCGCTGCTCAAATTTTGTTTGAACAAATTGAAGACGCCACCATCCAAAAGCAAATGGACAAACTAGAAACCAGTAAAGTGTCTAATGCCGCTGAAAACAAAACAATTACTCCCCAAAAAGATCACATACAATTTGACGATTTTACCAAAATGGATCTGCGTGTTGGAACTGTTTTGACAGCCGAGAAAATGCCCAAAGCCAACAAGCTATTGGTTTTAACCGTTGACACAGGTTTAGACCAACGTACAATTGTTTCGGGTATTGCCGAGCATTTTTCACCTGAAGATGTAGTAGGCCAAAAAGTAACCGTTTTAGTCAATTTGGCTCCTAGAAATCTTCGCGGCGTTGAAAGCCAAGGCATGATTCTAATGACAACGAATGCAGAAGGCAAATTGGTTTTTGTACAACCCGCTACTGAGGCACCTAATGGGGAAACAATTAGTTAATGAAAAGAATTTTCCAAAATTTACCGGTTGCTGCTTTTCTCACCTATGTTTTGGCCATGTCGATTTGGCAACTTTTCTTTTGGAACAACGCCAATCTTGAACCTATATTATGGGAAATTCATACCATTTTCACTAGTGTATTGCTGTTTTTTATCTTCATGAATTATATCCTTCGTCCTAGATTATTTGATATAGTTAAGATCATTTTTCGCATTTTAATTAAAGTGTGGTTTGTTATTTTTATCGCTTTTTCCATGCATAAGAATTTGTTTGACGTGAAAGGATTTTTGCTTACGGCTACTTTTATTTTTGGCTATTTAGAAGGGCTTATTGACTTAAATTCATGGCTAAACAAATCCACTTCAACTTTTGTTTTTGACTTTTTTGCAACCGAAAATTTGCCTAAATCTAGACTTACACTTTGTGTGTTAGGGATTTCTTGGATTCACATCTTTTCCGCCTGTATTGCTCTCATTTATTTTTCAATACAATAACCATGAATTTAAAAGTTATTGCATTTGATGCCGACGACACCTTGTTTGTTACAGAACCCTATTTTCAAGAATCTGAAAAAGCCTTTTGTGATTTGCTCGCGGACTATTTACCCCAACATGAACTGCAAAAAGAGTTGTTTCGTATGGAAACACAAAACCTGGATCGATACGGGTATGGCATTAAAGGATTTGTCTTGTCCATGATAGAAACGGCCTATTTGGTTTCAAATTACACGATACCAGTTTCAACGGTTTCTAAAATTATTGACTTGGGTAAAGAAATGTTACAGCACCCCATTGAACTCATAAATGGCGTAGAACACACGTTACAATCCTTACACGGAAGATATAAATTAATTGTAGCCACCAAAGGCGATTTAAAAGACCAACAGCGCAAACTACACGATTCTGGACTTGGACATTATTTTCATCACATTGAAGTAATGGCCGACAAACAAGTGCTCAACTACCAAAAATTATTGCAGCGATTAGAAGTCGCTCCGGAACACTTTATGATGATTGGCAATTCACTTAAATCGGATGTAATACCTGTTTTAGAAATGGGCAGTTTTGGTGTTCATGTTCCTTTTCACGTGACTTGGGAACATGAAAAGATTTCTCATCAAGTAATTCATCCCAATTTTACTGCAATTCAGGAACTTTCCGACGTATTGACTTTTATTCCATAACCGATGAAACAAAAAATTGATTTAACTACCTGGAATCGGAAAGAACATTTTGCCTTTTTCAGCACTTTTGAGGAACCTTTTTTTGGTTTAACAATACAATTAGACTGTGAAAATGCATATCAAAAATCCAAATCAATTGGGGTTCCATTTTCAACTTATTATTTACATAAAACCTTAGTGGCCATAAATGAAAACCAAGCTTTACGCCTTCGAATAGAAGATAATGAAGTTGTCGATTTTTCAGTAATTAACGGCTCTGCCACGGTATTACGCGCTGACAAAACTTTTGGTTTTTCTGAAATCAAATACGATGAGAACCTTTTCGTTTTTAATCAAAATGCAGCTGCTGAAATTGCTCGAGTTCAACAAACATCGGGCTTATTTACGCGTGATTTTTCTCCGAATGTGATCCATTTTTCATCGCTTCCTTGGATATCATTTACATCCATATCCCATGCGCGAAGCTATACATTACCGGATAGTTGCCCCAAAATATCATTTGGAAAAATGAGTGTTGATGTAACCGGTAAACGCAGTATTCCGTTCTCAATTCATGTCCACCATGGTTTAGTTGACGGCTATGACGTAGGTGTTTTCGTAAACAGATTGCAACACTTATTAAGCGAAAAAGAGTAATTTAGTAGTAAGAAGCGGCAAATCTGCCGCTTCTTTTACTTTACAATTACAGCAAACAAATTTCTCCAACTTGAATTTCAGTGATGAATTTCTTGTCCCCATTCTTGTCTTCATAGGATCGGTGCGTCAACTTGCCGTCTACAGCAAGTTCTTTGCCTTTGGTCACATATTTTTCTAAAATCTCAGCCGTTTTCCCCCAAGCAGTAATGCGATGCCATTCGGTTTGTTCGACTTTGTCTCCGTTGTCTTTGTAATAGACTTCGTTTGTTGCTAATGTTAAAGCAGCTAATTTCTTGCCGCTTTCTAATGTTTTAATTTCTGGGTCACTGCCTGCGTTTCCAATCAGTTGTACCCGGTTGCGTAAATTACTCATGGCGTTTAAAAAAGTTAAAGTTTATAAATGTTGGTGTTGACGTTCAACGAGACAAATGTGCGATTGGTTCTGAAAATAATTCGTATTGTATTCGTTTGCTTTCGACTGTAAGTGTTTGTAATCGGTTGTAATTGAAAAAAATAGTACATTTGGTTTGCTTTGAGAAGTGTTTTCCAAGCGCCAATTATATACGCCAATTTAAATTTATACGCCATGAAAAATTGCTTAGAATGCCACGACAAAATTGTAGGCCGTGAAGACAAAAAATTTTGCTGTGACGGCTGCCGCAGCGCTTTCAACAACCGATTAAATAAAGCCAACACCAATTTAATGCGCAACATCAATCATGTGTTGCGTAAAAATTACCGGATTTTATCGGAGTTGAATCCGGACTCAAAAGCCAAAACAACACGAAATAAACTGCTAAATCGCGGATTTGATTTCACCTACTTTACACATGTCCTTCAGACCAAAACAGGCAATAGGTACTGTTTTTTGTACTCTCAAGGGTATTTGTGTTTAGAAAACGACTTGATTTTGTTGGTTAAAAAAGACAGGGATTTATGAAAAAAATTATACTGCTGCAGTTTCATTGCATTATTTTTGGGTATTGCTGCTTGTGTTTTACTCAAAATCCGATGGTAACAGCTGCAAAATATGCCAATGCGTTTGACTCCCAAATAGTAAAATTTACTTTTTACCATTCAAAAATTGACAACAATCAAGTTGTTCCTATGTTTAAAACAGTTCGAAAATGAGAACAATTGCCCTTTTAGGATGTGGATGGCTGGGATTCCCTTTGGCACAACAATTGGTGCAAGCTGGTTTTCAGGTGAAAGGCTCTACTACCTCACGAAATAAAATTCCCAAACTGACACAGGCGGGTATTGCGGGTTTTTTATTGGAGCTGAATGCTCAGTCTGCATCAGGCGATTGGACTGGTTTTTTGGCCGATGCCGAAGTTCTTGTTGTAGCAATACCGCCACAATTGCGTGGAGCCAATCCTGAAAATTTTGTATCCAAAATGCAATTGCTGCTAGAAAATGTGAGACTTTCAGGCTGTAAAAAAGTCTTGTTTATCAGTTCCACCTCGGTTTATCCCGACCAAAATCAAGTGGCCATTGAATTGGACACAATTGGCATGGAGTCACAATTGATAGCCGCCGAAAATCTTTTTTTATTGGCGGATTATTGCCAAACAACTGTAATTCGTTTTGGAGGATTAATTGGCCCAGATCGACACCCGGCTCGTTTTTTGGCAGGACGAACGCAACTCGAAAACCCGGAAGCTCCGGTAAACCTAATTCACCAAGATGATTGTTTGGCTATCCTCTACAACTGCATCCATCTGCCCTTTCAAAACGAAGTGTATAATGCCGTAGCGCCGTATCATCCCTCTCGAGTAAATTATTACCAGGAAAAAGCCCGTGCGCTTCAATTGCCTCTTCCTGAATTTGATTACAGCAAACCCTCGGTTGGTAAAACGGTTTCGAGTGAGAAACTCATTACCCAACTCGATTATACCTTTCTAAAACCAAGGCTATAAAAAAACCCCAAACGGATTGCTTGGGGCTTTGAATACTATACTATCTTGGATTACCAGATTTTCACGCGTTTTTCGGGTGAAACATACATGCCGTCTCCTTCTTTGATGTTGAACGCGTTTTGAAACGTATCCAAGTTTAACAATGGCACATAAGCACGGTACATACCTGGCGAGTGCGGATCGGTTTTCACTTGATTTTTCAAGGCTTCATCGCGAATTTTGCTTCTCCAAATGGTGGCCCATGAGATAAACAAACGTTGCTCTGGAGTGTAGCCGTCAATTAAGCCAGGGTTTCCATTTTCTTTCAAGTACAATTGCAAACCATCATAAGCCGCATTGATTCCACCTAAATCTCCAATGTTTTCACCCAAGGTGAATTTACCATCAACGTGAATTCCAGGTAAAGGTTCTAATGCCGAATATTGATCAGCCAAAGCCGTACCTAAATCGGTAAATTGTTTAAAATCAGCTTCAGTCCACCAATCGATTAGGTTACCATCGGCATTGTAAGTGGCGCCTTGGTCGTCAAAACCGTGAGAAATTTCGTGGCCAATTACCGCGCCAATTCCGCCATAATTAACAGCCTCATCGGCTTTGTAATCGTAGAAAGGCGGTTGCAAAATAGCTGCTGGGAATACAATTTCGTTGTACGAAGGATTGTAATACGCATTTACCGTTTGTGGTGACATACCCCATTCGGTTTTGTCTACTGGTTTGCCCAATTTGTCCAAATCTTTTGCCCAGGCCCATTTAGATACTGAACGTAAGTTTTCAAAATAAGACCCTCCATTTTTGGCGCTTTTCACATCCAACGTGCTATAGTCTTCCCATTTGTCTGGATAGCCAATTTTGATGGTCAATTTGTTTAATTTTTCAACCGCTTTGGTTTTGGTCTCGGGCGACATCCACGTGAGGTTGTTGATGCGCATTTCATAAGCACGCATTACATTTTTGATCATTTTGTAGGCTTTGTCTTTGGCTTCAGCCGGGAACATTTTGTCTACATATAATTTTCCTAAGGCTTCACCTACAGTTCCATTTACTACCTGTAATGCTTTTTCGTTGCGCGGTCTTTGTTTGATGGCTCCGGTCAACGCTTTTCCGTAGAATTCCCAATTGGCGGTCTCAATTTCGGTCGACAATTGACCGGCTGCTCCGCGCAATAGCATCCAACGCATGTAAGCTTTCCAAGCATCTACATTATTTTCGGTAAACAAAGTTTGCAAGCCTTTCATGTATTTGGGTTGCGTAACAATAATGGTATCTACTTTAACAAATCCAACTCCTTTTAAATAGGTATTCCAATCGATAGCGGGAGTAAGCGCATTCAAATCGGAGATGGCCGTTGGGTTGTATTGTAATTTGCTGTCGCGACGCTCAACACGGTCCAAACGCGGAACAGACATTTGAATTTCTAAAGCTAAAATTTTATCGGCATTGGCTTGAGCAGTTGCAGGAGATTCACCCAAAAACTGCAACATTTTAGCCACATGCAAGGCATATTTAGCGCGTTTTTCTTTTGAATCGGCATCTTCAGACACGTAATAATCACGATCAGGCAATCCCAAAGAGCCAGGCCCTAAGCTTACTACGTTGCGGTTGCTGTCTTTTTCGTCGGCACCCACACCCACACCAAAAAAGCCTACACTACCACCTTCGGCTTCGGTTTGCATCATTAATTTTTGCAAATCGGCTACATTTTTTACAGCATCAATTTGAGCTAAATAAGGCTTCAAAGGAGTAATTCCTTGTTTGTTGCGTGCCACCGTATCCAATGCAGATTGGTACATGATGATCGCTTTTCCTTGATCGGAAGTAGGTTTGTATTTACCGCTTTTGGTCGCTTCAGCCAAGATGGCCAATACATCTTTGTCGGTGTTTTGACGCAATTCATCAAAGCTGCCCCAACGGGTTTTGTCTTTTGGGATTTCGGTTTTATCGAGCCAAGTTCCGTTCACAAAACGAAAGAAGTTGTCGCTGGGTTTAACGGTTAAATCCATATAGGAAAGGTTAATTCCGGGAGCCTTTTTGGCGGCTTTGTCTTGGGCTTGAGCGGCTGTCAATCCAAAAATTGCTGGAAGCACCAAAAGCCCTAGTGATTTGATTTGTATTTTCATGTGAGTTGATTTTAGAGTCACAAAAATATCGAATCTAGCCATATAAACTGTTAAAAAACAAAATAATATCGTCCATTCGCAAGGTCATTCCTGAGTAGTATTTTGTAGTTTTGTACAAAAATTTTCATGCTTCGTTATTTTAAACAATTCCGCATTTTCTTCTTGGTTTTAGGTATTATTTCAGTAGTAATTGTTAGTTTGTTTTACCGCGCGTTGACTCCAAAAAAATCATTGCCCATTTATAATCCTGCCGATGTAAACCCCGAATTGGTAGACAGTACGGTGCAGTTTATTCGCAAATACCACAAAATTCCCGCCTTTTCGTTTGTGAATCAAAACGGCAAATTTATTACCGACAAGACCTACGAAGGTAAAATTTACGTAGCCGATTTCTTTTTTACGACTTGTGGTTCCATTTGCCCCAAAATGACCAATAATATGGCATTAGTACAGCAAGCATTTAGGAATGATTCACGGGTAATGCTTTTGTCGCATACCGTTTTCCCTGAGATTGATTCGGTGGCAGTGCTCAAACGCTATGCAATCGAAAAAGGAGTAGACGATCGCAAATGGAACTTGGTTACCGGCGATAAAAAGGAAATTTACAGCTTGGCCAGAAAAGCCTATTTGGCTGTAAAATTGGGAAAGCCCAGCGAATTGTATGATATGGTGCACACCGAAAATTTTGTCTTGGTTGACGCCAAAAAAAGGGTGCGCGGCTTTTATGACGGCACGAATAAAGAAGAAATTGAGCGTTTGATTACTGATATTCAGCTATTACTTCAGGAAGAAGAATAAATAATCAAAACTGATTTTTATCAGGTTCAGTTTACTATTTATCCCTACTTTTGCAATCTTAATTCAATCTAAATAAGCGTTGCAAACCACCATTGCTCAGTTAAAAAAAGGCGAAAAAGCTACCATCACGCAATTTGACGTGGAAGCCATTCCATTAAAATTACTAGAAATGGGCTGCTTGCCAGGCAATTCGGTTGAGTTGTTGCAAATTGCTCCCTTTGGCGATCCTTTGCTGCTCAATATCAGCGGTTCCCATTTGGCCATCCGATTAGAGACAGCCCGTCAGATTGAAGTAACTCGAGACGAAATTAGTTCAAAATAAGCCGTATGCAATCGATACAAGTCGCATTAATTGGCAATCCCAACACCGGAAAAACCTCGGTGTTTAACCAATTGACAGGACTCAAACAACAGGTGGGCAATTATCCCGGTATAACAGTCGAGAAAAAAGTTGGCCAATGTATGTTGTCTGAAACCTGTTCGGCCACTGTACTCGATTTGCCCGGAACCTATAGTTTAAACGCCAGTTCGATTGACGAAAATGTAGTCATCGAGGTATTGCTCAACAAAAAAGACCCCAATTTTCCCGACGTAATTGCCGTGATCACCGATGTCGAAAATTTGAAACGCAATTTGTTGTTGTTTACCCAAATCAAAGACTTAGAACTCCCTACGGTTTTAGTGATCAACATGGTTGATAGAATGAATCCAAAAGGCATTAGCTTGGATATTCCTTATCTGGAAGCGCAATTGCAAACCAAAATTGTGTTGGTGAGTTCTCGAAAAGGAACGGGAATTGCCGAACTCAAATCGGTTTTGGCCAATTACCAAAATTTATCTGTTACGCCCTGCTTGAATGCTTCCAGTATTGACGAAGTCTATTTTGGTCAGTTGCGCAAAGCATTTCCCAACCAGTTGTTGTACAAATTGTGGTTGGTAATTACCCAAGACGTAAATTTCTTGAACTTAGAACGCAAGGAATTGCCCAATACTTTTACCAAATCTCACGCCGATTTAAAGCGTTTGCAGCAAAAGGAAACCATCAAACGGTATCAATTTATTAATCAAGTTTTGACAACAGGATTAAAAATTGACGCCTCAATTGCCACCGATTTAAGAAGTAAATTAGATAGGATATTGACGCACAAAATATGGGGTTATTTCATTTTTTTTGTGATTTTGTTTATCATATTTCAGTCAATTTTTGAATGGTCAAAAATTCCAATGGACGCTATTGATAGCACTTTTGCCAGCTTGAGCGCAATGGCCGATAAGCACCTTCCTGCTGGCGTTTTAACCAATTTAATTTCTCAAGGTATTATCCCAGGAATAGGCGGAATATTAATTTTTATTCCCCAAATCGCCTTTTTATTCCTGTTTATTTCTATTCTAGAAGAGAGTGGATACATGAGCCGAGTTGTTTTTTTGATGGATAAAATCATGCGAAAATTTGGACTTTCTGGTAAAAGTGTGGTGCCACTTATTTCTGGAACCGCCTGCGCAATTCCAGCAATTATGGCCACTAGAAACATCGAAAATTGGAAAGAACGATTAATCACTATTTTGGTCACTCCCTTTACTACTTGTTCGGCCAGACTTCCTGTGTATGCAATAATTATTGGATTAATTATTCCTGATGAGCGCCTTTTTGGAATAGTTAATATGCAAGGCCTAACCTTGATGTTTTTGTATCTCTTGGGATTTGGCTCTGCTATTTTATCGGCTTACCTTTTGAATAAAGTGTTGCAGGTGAAAGGCAAATCATACTTTGTAGTAGAAATGCCCAATTATAAACTCCCGCTGTTTAAAAACGTAGCTATAAATGTGATTGAAAAGACCAAATCATTTGTTTTTGGGGCGGGCAAAATAATCTTGGCCATATCCATTGTGTTATGGTTTTTGGCGTCAAATGGACCGGGAACAAATTTTGAAAATGCAGAGGCAATTATCATAAAAAAATGTAGCATTCCATCAAACCACGTTGATAGTTTGGGTATAGAAAACCAAATTAACGCGTATAAATTAGAGAATTCGTATATCGGCATCGTAGGAAAAACCATTGAGCCAGTTATTCAGCCTTTGGGTTATGATTGGAAAATAGGCATAGCCGTAATTAGTTCATTTGCTGCTAGAGAAGTGTTTGTTGGAACTTTGGCTACCATTTACAGCGTGGGCGGAAGCGACAACGAAAACACCATCCACAACAAAATGAAAGCCGAAATTAATCCCATTACACGTGAGAAGGTATTTAATTTTGCCTCTGGCATCTCGTTGTTGCTTTTTTATGCATTTGCCATGCAGTGCGCCAGTACATTGGCAATTACCAAGAAAGAAACCAATAGCTGGAAATGGCCAATAGCACAATTGCTTCTAATGAGTAGCTTAGCTTATTTAGTTGCATTTATTGCCTATCAAGTGTTCAAATAATTCTATTTATCGCATTTCATTTTTTAGTTAAAAAAATTCTTATTTATAATTTGTCTAAATAAAAATAAAGAGTATTTTTGCTGCCTAGAATTAATCTAAATAAGAAATGAAATACCTGTTTATTGCTCCGCTCCTTGTCTTTTTATCAAATTCCAGTATGGCACAAGATGTGTTTGAAGTAGAGGAAAATGATACAATCAAAAAGTTGGCTCCTGTAGTCATTATAGCCAAACAGCAAAGTCCTGAACGAATGCCAGAAGTCAAAGAAAACGTACTGTTTTCTGGCAAAAAGAATGAAGTACTGAAGTTGTCCAATATCAATGGAAATTTTACTACAAATAATGCACGTGAAGTATTTTCTAGAATTCCTGGCGTAACCATTTGGGAAAATGAAGGGTCTGGTATACAAATAAATGTAGGTGTTCGTGGGTTAAGTCCCAATAGAAGCTGGGAATTAAATACCAGACAAAATGGGTACGATATTTCTTCAGATGTTTTTGGTTATCCAGAAGCCTATTACAATCCCCCCTTAGAAGCCGTTGAAACCATAGAATTGGTTCGTGGAGGCGCTTCCTTGCAGTTTGGACCACAGTTTGGCGGCATGTTAAACTATGTTTTGAAAAGAGAAACAAAAAAGAAATTCTCATTTGAAACTCAAAACACCGTAGGGAGTTATGGTTTAATGAGCAGCTATAATTCGATTGGGGGTAAGTTTAAAAAGTTTTCCTATTTTGTGTACAATCATTCGCGAAGTGCCGATGGTTGGAGAGCAAACAGTGCATACACCGTACGAAATACGCATGCTTTTGTAGAATATCGTTTCACGGAAAACACCAAAATATCAGCAGAATATACCAACATGGATTACCAAATGCAACAAGCAGGCGGTTTAACCGATGCACAATTTGCTATTAATCCAAGGCAATCACTCCGGGAACGCAATTGGTTTGGAACTCCATGGAACGTTTTTTCATTACATTTTGACACCAAAACAAAGAATAATTTTTCTTCAAGCACCAAATTTTTTGGACTCATTGGCGAGCGAAATAGCGTTGGATTTACCGCCACACCCAATGTAGAAGATGTAATAAATCCTGATACAAATGCCTATGCAAATCGTAGAGTAGATCGGGATTATTACAATAACCTTGGACTTGAAAATAGAAACATTTACACCTACAAACTTGGACAAATAAACAACAACCTTGCCTTTGGTGTGCGCATGTACAAAGCCAACACCCAGCGCGTTCAAGACGGGAAGGGCACAACTGGTTCAGGATTTGATTTGTCTGTAGATGGGCGATATGCGCGGGATTTGCATTTTACAACAGAGAATTCCGCCTTTTTTGCTGAAAATCAATTTAAAATTACCGAAAAATTTAGCGTTACTCCAGGCTTTCGTTTTGAATACATCAAAAACACTGGAGAAGGCCGATTTGGAATTAGCGGAGGAAATGACCTGGCTTTTCCCGATAAAACAATTTCACGTAGTAAACCCTTGTTTGGACTTGGATTGGAATATAAATTTAGAACAACCAATATTTACGCCAATATTACACAGGCGTTTAGACCGGTATTGTTCTCTGATCTTACACCGCCAGCAGTGACTGATGCAATTGACCCAAACTTAAAAGATGCAAGCGGGTATAATGCTGACATAGGGTTTAGGGGATTATTTAAAAACTTTTTGAACTTTGATTTTAGTTTGTTTTACTTGAGCTACACCAATCGAATAGGCGGCATAAGACAATTTGTAAACAACGATCCTACACAAGGCACATTTTTGTACAGAACCAATTTGGGAGAAACCGTAAATAAAGGAATTGAAGGGTTTGCCAACTTAAATATTACTCGCTTGTTTGGTATAGAAAAACCATATGGAAACCTTGATTTCTTTGCTTCTGTAAGTTTTATTGACAGTCGCTATACTGATTTTAAAATTTTTAGCACCACAGGAACAGCACCAAATACTTCAATTACAGCAACCAATCTTGCTGGTAATCGGGTAGAAAATGCGCCGCGATACATTCATAATTTTGGGATTTCATGGAGCAATAACGCCATTTCGACCACTATGCAATACCGCATGTCGGGTCAAATTTTTACCGATGCTACCAATACCACAACTGCTTCAGCCAATGGCGTAACGGGTCTTTTAGCCGATTACCGAGTTATGGATGCATCAGCTGAATATACATTTTTGAAAAACTACAACCTTCGTGCAGGAATAAACAATGTATTGAACCAACACTATGCAACCCGAAGAGCAGGTGGTTATCCTGGACCTGGGATTTTGCCTGGAGAAGGAAGAACATGCTATATTTCTGTAGGAGCCAAACTTTAACGCAAAAGCGCGTCTACTTTTGAAACAACTAATTACTTTAGCGCCATGAATGGTCAAGAATTGTTGGTATATATACTTGTTTTAGTTGCTATTGGGTATCTGATAAAGAAGTTTTTTTGGAAATCCAAGTCAACCAAAAACTGTGGCAATGGCGATTGTGGTTGCCCTTAACCCAATGCCACATCTAATGTCATCATTACAATAAAACCGCCAATAAATCCCAATGTAGCAATATCGGTGTTTTTGTCTTGCTGTGTTTCAGGAATTACTTCTTCGACTACCACAAATAGCATTGCACCAGCAGCAAAAGCCAAAGCGTAAGGCAAAATTGGAATAAAAAACAGCACAGCAATTGCGCCTAAAACCCCTGCAACCGGCTCGACTAAAGCCGAAGATTGTCCGTACATAAAACTTTTCCATCGACTCATCCCCATTCGACGTAAGGGCATAGAAACCGCAATTCCTTCAGGGAAATTTTGAATTCCAATTCCAATAGCCAAGGTTACCGCACCGGCAATAGAGGCCTCAGGAATTCCAGCGGCCACTCCGCCAAACAAAACGCCTACCGCCAATCCTTCTGGAATATTGTGCAGGGTAATGGCTAAAACCAAGAGCGTTGTGCGTTGCCAAGGTGATTTTACACCTTCTGTTTCTTTAAAATTGATGTGTAAATGAGGAAGAACTTTATCTAACCCAAAAATAAACAAAGCGCCCAAGGCAAATCCAACGGCAGCAGGAACTACTTTAACAAATCCTTCGCCTTTACTCATTTCAATGGCAGGTGCGAGCAAACTCCAAAAGCTGGCTGCAATCATTACGCCGCCTGTAAACCCCAACATTCCGTCTAAGACTACCCGGTTCATATTTTTAAAAAAGAAAACAAAAGAAGCGCCCAATGCCGTTAAAAACCAGGTAAATAAGGTGGCATATAAGGCCGCCAAAATTGGATCAATGCTTTCGAAATAATTTAAAACCGATTCAAACATAATTATTGTATGTATAAGTTAGTGGCTATTTTATTTGAAATAGAAATGAATTGACTATTTAAAAAGACAGAAATTGAGCTATCAAACGTTTCAATCTCTTTAACTTCTAGGTGTGTGCCTAACGATATTTTGTGCTTATCTAAGTATTTCAAAAAATCGGATGACGAATCTTTTACTCCAACACAAACATACTTTTGTCCAATTTTTGCTTCCGATAATAAGAGTTTATTCATTTTTTTAACATCTCCCAACTCGTTTGGTATTGGGTCACCGTGAGGATCATAGGCTGGAAATCCCAAAAATGCGTCAAGTTTATTTATCAGTATATCCGATTTAATGTGTTCCAATTCTTCGGCAATATCATGCACTTCATCCCAAGAGAAATGGAGTTTATCAACTAAAAAAACTTCCCACAACCGATGCTTTCGGACAATCATTTTTGCAGCAAAAACTCCTTTTTCAGTTAAGTTAACCCCTTGGTATTTTTGATAACTGACTAATTTTTTATCGGCTAGTTTTTTCAACATATCCGTAACCGAAGACGCCTTAGTCTCAATCATGCTGGCTATTGCATTGGTGTTTATGCCTTTTGGCGAGACGCCCGACAAGTGATAAATTACTTTAATATAGTTTTCTTCAGAATTGGTCATAATTGAAAATAATACTCAAAAATAGAAAACATTTACTTTCATCCAATTATTTTTTTAGATTTGTCTAAATTTTAACAATGAAAACAAAAACTATATTCATTTGCCTTTTATTTACTTCGTGTTTGTACGCGCAAAACTCAGAACCCATTCAAACCGATAGACCCGATCAGACAGAAACACCATCCCTAGTTCCAAAAGGAATGTTTCAGGCAGAAACTGGATTTTCTCTACAAAACAATGCTACACATGCACAAACACTCACCTTGCCTTCTACCTTGTGGAAATATGGTGTTAATGAAAATTTTGAACTTCGATTAATTACGGAATTTGGCATTGAAAAAGAGCAAAATCTTGAAAGTTCCGGATTAAATCCAATTTTAATTGGCTGCAAAATAAAAATTGCGGAAGAGAAAGGAATCGTACCAAAGACATCCTTTATAGCACACATGTCGTTGCCAAATGCAGCTACTACAAATCGAAAAACTGAATTTTTTGCACCAGAATTTCGATTTGTAATGCAACATACAGTAACAGAAAAAATGAGTTTCAGTTATAATTTGGGCGCTGAATGGGATGGTTTTACGGCCGAACCCACTTTTATTTACACCCTAGCTACAGGATACACCCTGTCGAATAAATTTGGGAGTTATATTGAATTATTTGGATTTATCCCACAGGTTGAAAAACCAATGCATAGTTTTGACGGCGGAATCACGTATTTGATAACCGATGATTTTATGTTAGATTTGTCATCAGGCATTGGAATCTCTAAAACTGCTCCAAATAATTATATTGCTTTCGGATTTTCATTCAGGATTTAATGCAACACTACAACTACATTTTTACGGGTTCAGGTTTATCGGCGTTGATGACGGTATACCAACTAATTTTATCAGGAAAATGTAAGGACAAAACCATTTTACTACTGGACGAAAACGCAAAAAGATCGAATGATCGAACCTGGTGTTTTTGGAACAATACTGCCCAATTTGATGAAATAATTTCAAAGAAATGGAACTCCACACGGTTTGCTAATTCTAGCTTTCAAAGGGATTTGGATTTACATCCGTATCAATACAACATGATACGGGGATTGGATTTCTATACTTTCGTTTTTGATTTGATTTCGCAACACGATACGATTCATTTTGTGAATCAAAAAGTACTTGATTTTAAAGATGCAGGTGACCATTGTTTGGTTAAAACAGAGAATCAAAGTTATACGTGCAATAGGATTTTCAATTCTATATACACCCCAAACCAGGTCAAAAGTCAATCGAACTATCCCTTGATACAACAGCATTTTGTGGGTTGGTTTATCCAATCAAAAGAACCTGTTTTCAATCCAGATCAAGCAACCTTTATGGATTTTTCTGTCGAACAAAAGGGGAACACACGATTTATGTATGTACTCCCTACGTCTTCAAATGAAGCATTAGTAGAATATACGTTGTTTTCAAAAGATCTTTTGTCCATAGAAGAGTATGAATCAGAGATTCAAAAGTACATTCAAAAATTAGGAATTACAGACTATAAAATCGTTGAACGCGAACAAGGAAATATACCGATGACGTCGTATCCATTTTGGAAGCACAATACAAAAAACTGCATTAATATTGGTTCTGTTGGCGGCTGGACCAAAGCCAGTACCGGATTTACCTTTACAAACACCACCAAAAAAGCCAAGCAATTGGTCGATTATTTGGAGCATAAAACAACCAAGCCTTTTCAGTTTTCCCGCAAGTTTTGGTTTTATGATTTGTTGTTGTTGGACATTCTTCACGAAGATAATAACCAAGGCAGTCGCATTTTTTCAGGCATTTTTTCTAGTGCCAAACCCCAATTAATTTTGCGTTTTTTGGACGAAGAAACCACCATTTGGGAAGATCTGCAACTCATTTTGCACTGTCCTAAACGCTTGTTTATACGGGCGCTAATTTCACGTATTCTAAGCGGTTTCTAGACTAAAAAAACCAACTGGCCACTGCAATAGCAGCCAATACACAGATAAAATCAATCAGCAACATGGCACCCAAGGTGTAGCGCGTATTCTTGATATTAATTGAGCCAAAGTAAACCGCAATTACATAAAAAGTAGTTTCAGCACTGCACTGAAATATACAGCTTAATCTGCCCGTAAACGAATCGGGTCCAAATTGGCGCATGGCATCAATCATAAAGCCGCGTGACCCGCCCGAACTAAAGGGACGCAACATCGCTACCGGAAGAGAATCGGTGATTTGCTTGCTCACGCCAATGTGAGAAAAAACAAATGAAAGCCCTTGGCTGAGGAGCTCAAACAAACCACTGTTTCTAAAAAATGAAATCGCCACCAACATCCCCAACACATACGGAAAAATAGTCACACCGGTTTTTAATCCGTTGTGGGCGCCTGTAACAAAAGCATCAAAAATAGTGGTGTTTTTTTCGGTGAATTTAGCTTCGTTTTTCCAAGAAAACAGCAGCGTAAACAAAATAATTCCAATGAGTAGGATACTTGATAAATGTGACGTAAACAACGTTTTCCCGATTAAATCGAGTTGATTTACATACAATAAAAACCCGATGATGGCTGCAATTACCGTAAATAAACTGGCTACCAACGCGGCGCTTTTAAAATTTATTTTTTGTTTGATGCCTACAAGTATAAAAGCAGCAATCGTGCCCACAAACGAGGTAATGATGCAAGGCAACATCACGTCGGCGGGGTTGGTGGCGCTTTCGGCTGCCCGGTAACCAATGATCGAGGTAGGAATCAAGGTGAGTCCGGCCGCATGCAAACACATAAACATAATTTGGGCGTCGCTGGCTTTGTCTTTGTCGGGGTTTAACTCTTGTAAACTTTGCATAGCCTTGAGTCCAAATGGCGTAGCTGCCGAGTCTAAGCCCAAGAAATTGGCGGCAAAGTTTAGCGTCATATACGAAATCGATTCGTGGTTTTTGGGGATACTCGGAAAGACTTTGGTGAAAATGGGGCTCATTTTTTTGGCTAGTTTTTCAGCCGCCCCCGATTCGATGAGCAGCTGCATCAATCCGCAGAAAAAGGCCAAATAGGCAATCAGAGGCAAGATCAAATCGAGCAGACTGTTTTTGCAAGTAGGCAATAAGCCATCTGATTTTTGCACACCCGAATAGATTTTTACCGTTTGGTTTTTATATACATAAGTGGTGTCGGGATCGCTGGTTACGGCATTGCGAACTAGGGTCTGATCGGACGCTTTGGTGATGCTGTCTTGCACAAAATCCGGCAGTTGGTTGAGGTATTTTTCGGCAATGAGAATGGGCTCATCTTTTTGTCCATTTAGGATGTAATCTAGGGAATAATGGGAGCCACTAGCCAAGCCAATGAGCACAAAAAGAATTGAAGAAACTAAAATGGCGAGCCAAAATCTACTGAGAACCATACGCTTGTTTTTGGTAAAAGTAAAAACTTAAACAGATATTTCACAAAACGCCCGAATTTATTATTTGTGGCGGCTTATACGTGCAAAATTTCATCCTCAATCAAGAGGTCTTCCCGTCTAAAACGCAAAAACAACTGCGCCACTGCAATGGTGTCTTTTTCGCAATAGGTCACAATGCGGTCAATGTCTTTATCTACGTAATACACTTGGGCCACTTGGCTGCCGTCAATGTCGCCTTTGGACGAGGGAATGCCTAAAATTTTGGTAAGTAATTTCAAGGAAGTAAAGTGCTTGTAATCGCCAAATTTCCATAATTCTAAGGTGTCAAGGTGCTGAATTTCCCAGGGCTTTTTCCCAAACAAGTTCAACTTGGCCGGCAAAGCCACTTGGTGAATGATCATGCGGCGTGCGATAAAAGGAATGTCGAATTCTTTGGCATTGTGGCCGCACAAGAGGTGTTGCGCCTGTCCAAAGTGGTTGTTTAATAAATTAGCAAAGTCGAGCAGAATCTTTTTCTCTTCGCCAAAAAATGAAGTTACCCGAAAATTACGGATGTCGCCTTTCAGGGTAAAATAACCCACTGAAATGCAGACAATTTTTCCAAATTCGGCCCAAATTCCGGCGCGTTCGTAAAAACTTTCGGGATCAATCTCGTCTTTGCGTTGGTACTGCGTTTTGGTTTCCCAAAGGCCTTGCAGTTCGGTATCGAGTGCGTGGTAGTGTTCGTGCTCGGGCACCGTTTCGATGTCCAGAAACAAAATGTGGTCGAGTCTCAATTTTTCAATCATGGCGTGTAAATGAATTAAGGTTAGTATGGGATAAAAATAGGGTTTTAATTAATAATGAAAAATTAATAATTAATAATTGTAGAAGTATACTAAGAACGGCTGTAGGCTGATAGCTGTCAGCTTTTAGCTATTAGCCACGAATGCACGAATTTTTTTTAGATGACAGACTAAAAGAGGAGAGATGAGAGATGTGGCTATGAATCTCGACGATTTGGAACCAAACTGCGGCTTTGATACTGAATTTTTCAATCTTTCAATTCTTCAATCTTTCAATCTTCTAGTCCAATTTTCAAATCTCCAAATTTTCAAATCCCAAAACCAACGGCTCTTTTCCTATCTTTATGCCCCTGCTACCGCGCGAATCCTTTCGCGTGGTATTACATTCAATAAAATACAATCTTTAAAAAGTATTTATTGAAACTGTAGTTGTTAGAATGTTGACTGTTTAAGAGCCACACGAAAGGATTCGTGCGGTAGCGGTGTTGACTGTTTAAGAACCACACGAAAGGATTGACTTCGTCGAATTTCATTTCGTTCGGTAGCGGTGTGCATTCGTAGTTGAAAGCTAACAGCTAATAGCTAACAGCAAAAAGCAGTTCTTAGTATACTTCCAAACCGAGAACCGAGAACAGACAACTGATAACTCACAACAGATAACTCACAACCGACAACCTCCACCCAAAATTTCTCTTCAAAATCACCGGCTCTTTCCCTATCTTTATGCCCCATGAAATTACGCCCGATACATCAAGGTCCTTTGTTGGAATTTTATGCGCCCGATTATTCGACGGCGCTTGATTTGCCTTATGTTGACGCAGGTTTGCGGGCAGGATTTCCGTCTCCGGCCGATGATTTTATTGAGCTGCGCATTGACATCAATAAAGAGTACATCAAAAATCGGGACACCACTTTTTTTGCCCGAGTAAAGGGAAATTCTATGGTGAATGCGGGAATTTTTGACGGTGATTTGCTCATTATCGACAAGAGTTTGGAGCCGCAAAACAACAAAATTGCCGTGTGCCAAATAGACGGTGCTTTTACCGTGAAGCGCATCAAAATTGAACAAGACGTGGTTTGGCTCATTGCCGAAAACGAAAACTACCAACCCATTAAGGTTACGCCAGAAAATGAACTCATGATTTGGGGCATTGTAACCGCTTCGATAAAGAAATTTTAATGTTTGCCCTGGTTGATTGCAATAACTTTTATGCCTCGTGCCAACGCGTGTTCGAGCCGCACTTGATTGGAAAGCCCGTTGTGATTCTTTCCAACAACGACGGCTGTGTGATTGCCCGATCCAACGAGGCCAAAGCGCTAGGTATTCCCATGGGTGCGCCAGCCTTTGAGTACAAAAAGTTGTTTGAACAGCAGCAGGTGTTTGTCTATTCGTCCAATTATGCGCTTTATGGCGACATGAGCAGCCGCGTGATGAATTTACTGGCTACTTTTTCGCCCGAAATTGAAGTATATAGCATAGATGAAGCCTTCTTGAAGTTTAAGGGATTCGAGCACTATGATTTGGAATCCTACGGCAAGCAAATGCAGCGCACGGTAACCAAAGGCACAGGAATTCCCATTAGCGTGGGGTTTGCACCCACCAAAGCCTTGGCCAAGGTAGCCAATAAAATTGCCAAAAAATTTCCCGATCGTACGCAAAGTGTTTATGTAATTGATACCGAAGACAAGCGCATTAAGGCCTTAAAGTGGACCAACATAGAAGACGTTTGGGGCATCGGACGGCGGCATGCCAAACGACTGAGACGGATAAATATTACCAATGCCTACCAATTTACACAACTGCCCGATGCCTGGGTGCGCAAAGAAATGGCGGTGGTAGGGCTGCGGCTCAAACGCGAATTAGAAGGAAAACCAGCACTCGATTTAGAGAAAGTAAGTGCCAAAAAAACAATTGCGACTACGCGTTCGTTCGAAAAAATGCACAGCAACCTGCCCGACATTACTGAGCGAGTAGCAACTTTTACCGCCGCCTGTGCCGAAAAATTACGCCGACAAAATAGTCATTGCAACCTGATTATGGTCTTTATTCATACCAACGGTTTTCGGCAAGACCAGCCGCAGTATTCGCGAAACATCGTGATTCAAACCGATTTTCCGACCAATTCGACTATTGAACTCAATCGGTACGCGCAAATTGGGTTGAAGGCTATTTTTAAGAATGGCTATCAGTACAAAAAAGCCGGGGTGGTGGTTATGGGACTCACGCCCAATGAACATACGCAATTGTCTTTGTTTGACGCGTCCAATCCCAAACACTTGCCGTTGATGGCAGTGGTGGATAAACTCAACCGAAGCTTCGGAACCAACAAGGTGAAATTTGCTACCCAATCGCTGGGCCGACAGTGGAAAATGCGCCAAGAAAAATTGTCTCCACGTTACACCACTTCGCTATCCGAAATCATTCAAATCCAGGTGTAATGTGCTTTCATTCTAAACAGACCAAAAGTGCCGTGGAGCTGCAAAATCGCTTCAAGGCTACGCTCAAAGACCCGCAATTGTTTAGTCCGCAGGCGCACCTCAATGGCTTTGAACATCCGGCCACGCCCATCATTACCACACAAGAACCCGAACTAATTCAGCATGCCCAATGGGGACTCATTCCCGCTTGGGCCAAAGACGAAAGCATTCGCCGATATACGCTCAACGCCAAAATTGAAACGCTGCACGAAAAGCCTTCGTTTAAGGATTCGCTACCCAAACGCTGTTTAATTTTAGCCAACGGTTTTTACGAATGGCAATGGCTCGACGCCAAAGGCAAACACAAACAAGCGTACGAAATTGGCTTGCCACAAGAAGCAGCTTTTGCCTTTGCTGGGTTGTATGCCCAGTGGTTGTGTCCACAAACGGGAAATACCCAAACTACCTACACCATTATTACCACCCAAGCCAGTCCATTCATGGAAACCATACACAACAGCAAAAAACGCATGCCAGTAATTTTGGCTCCCAAACATGAATCCCTTTGGCTCAATCAGGCACCCATTGCCGAGTTTGCCTTTCCGTATGCGGTGGCGTTGGAAGCGAGAAGTATTTAGCCACGAACGCACGAATTAAAGAATTTCCAATTCTGAAATTCCAATCTCGAAGCGTCGGAACAAAAAGGGCAATCCCGAAGTTTCGGGACCGTTAAGAAACTCAAACTGTCTGACCCGCTTTAGCGAGGGAGTTTTTGAGTTTTAGGAAGTGAGCCCATTTTGATCGCCGAAAGTCCCAGGACTTGATTTTTTGTTTCTTTTTCATCAAGGAAAAAGAAAAGATTAACGATTTGTGTCCTGAAACTTCTGGATGATTTTTGAATTGAAAAGTACGGCAACAAAAATGCTTGCCTCGCTAGACTACTTCGTTGTTACAGATTATTCAAATTGCATTGTGATGAGCCGAAGTTGGTAACTGTATTTTACCTATTTTTGATCAACAAAATAACAATCGGCACAGGCAATTGGTGCTAACCAAAAAGAAGTGTAGCAACATTGAATAAAGCCCTTTCTTATTAGAACCACATATATAAACAAAATACCATGTTTCCATTACAAAGAGGCCGAAGATTGCGCCTAAACAAAAGCATCCGTTCGTTGGTGCGCGAAACCACCTTAAGCCCCAGCGATTTCATGTTTCCTATGTTTGTAACTGAAGGCGAAAATACAGCTGTTGAAATTCCTTCTATGCCAGGTATTTACCGACGATCAATTGATTTGACGGTGGCCGAAGTGAAAGAAATTTTTTCTTTAGGAATTCGCGCGGTAAACATCTACGTAAAAGTGGACGATTCACTCAAAGACAATACAGGAAAGGAAGCGTGGAACCCCAATGGACTTATGCAACGCACCATTAAGTCCATTAAAGCAGCTTGTCCGGAGATGATTGTGATGCCTGATGTGGCTTTGGATCCGTATTCGATTTATGGTCATGACGGAATTATTGAAAAAGGCGATGTGGCCAATGATGCCACCAATGATGCTTTGGTTAAAATGGCGATTTCTCATGCCCAAGCTGGTGCTGATTTTGTGGCTCCAAGCGATATGATGGATGGTCGCGTGTTGCGCTTGAGACAAGGATTGGATGCTGCTGGATTTGAACATGTGGGCATCATGAGTTATTCGGCCAAGTATGCTTCGGCATTTTACGGCCCGTTTCGCGACGCTTTAGATAGTGCGCCACGGGAGGCCGATGTAGTGGTTCCAAAAGACAAAAAAACCTACCAAATGGATTATGCCAATAGGCTAGAGGCCGTTAAAGAAGCCCTGATGGACGTAGAAGAAGGCGCCGATATGGTTATGGTTAAACCCGGAATTGCCTATTTGGATATTGTGCGCGAAGTAAAAAATGCCGTAGCTGTTCCGGTAACCGTTTTTCATGTATCGGGAGAATACGCCATGATAAAAGCCGCAGCCGAGAGAGGTTGGTTGGATCACGATTCCGTCATGATGGAACAACTCATGTGTATTAAACGTGCCGGTGCCAGTTTAATTTCGACCTATTTTGCTAAGGAAGCGGCGGTTTTACTCAACACAGCCAAAAATCATTAGGCGGCAATGTTTGATTGACGCATTTTATACATAAAAAAAGAGCAACCAATTTAAGGTTGCTCTTTTTTAGTTCGCGTGAAAAGATTAGTTCAA
Source organism: Flavobacterium sp. (assembly GCA_018883065.1). Lineage (GTDB taxonomy): Bacteria > Bacteroidota > Bacteroidia > Flavobacteriales > Flavobacteriaceae > Flavobacterium. The sequence continues at coordinate 27,921 of VEQT01000009.1, read as the reverse complement.
ATCAAATCGATCAAGATTCATAACCTTGGTCCAAGCAGCCACAAAATCGGTTACAAATTTTTGTTTGTTGTCGTTTTGCGCATATACTTCGGCTAGGGCTCTCAATTCTGAGTTCGATCCAAAGATTAAATCCACACGTGAGGCCGTCCATTTTACCGTATTTGTTTTGGTGTCTCTGGCTTCAAAAAGTTCTTTGCTGTCAGAAGTCGCTTTCCAAGTTGGCCCCATTTCCAATAGGTTTGTAAAGAAATCATTGGTTAATTGATCTTTTTTAGTTGTAAAAACGCCTACCGATGAATTGTCAAAGTTGGCTTGTAAAGCGCGCATTCCGCCCACTAGAACTGTCATTTCTGGTGCAGTTAAAGTTAGTAATTGTGCTTTATCAATTAATAAGGCTTCAGTTGGAACGGTGTAGGATGTTTTGAGGTAGTTTCTAAATCCGTCGGCCATAGGCTCTAATACTTTCATCGATTGAATGTCGGTTTGCTCCTGGGTGGCATCCATACGACCAGGTGTAAATGCAATTGATACATTGTTTCCGGCATTGGCTGCTGCTTTTTCCACCGCTGTATTTCCTGCTAATACAATTAAATCAGCCATTGAAACACGTGTGTCTTTTGTTTTCGCATTGAAATTGGCTTGAATTTTTTCAAGAATACCCAATACTTTGTTTAGTTGTTTAGGATTGTTTACTTCCCAATTTCTTTGTGGCTCTAAACGAATTCGCGCTCCATTTGCTCCTCCTTTTCTATCCGTACCTCTGTACGTTGAGGCCGAAGCCCAAGCAGTGGAAACCAACTCTGAAATACTCAATCCTGATTTTGAAATGGCGTCTTTTAGTTCTGTAATTTGCTTGGCGTTGATCACTTTGTGATTCAAAGCAGGAATTGGATCTTGCCAAATAAGGTCTTCTTTAGGTGCTTCTGGTCCTACGTAAGCTGATTTGGGCCCCATATCTCGGTGTGTTAATTTAAACCAGGCACGGGCAAAAGCTTCAGTAAAGGCCGCTGGATTATCTAAAAATTTTCTAGATATTTTTTCGTAGGCAGGATCCATACGCAAAGACAAATCTGTTGTAAGCATGGTTGGCAAATGGGTTTTGCTGGCATCAAATGCATCAGGAATTATGGCTTTGCCGTTTTTGGCTACCCATTGCTGCGCACCTGCCGGACTTTTGGTTAATTCCCATTCGTTGTTGAATAACATTTTAAAAAATCCGTTGCTCCATTTGGTTGGAGTTGGCGTCCAAGTTACTTCTAAACCGGAGGTAATAGCATCGGTTCCCTTTCCTGATTTGTAGGTGCTTGTCCAACCCAAACCTTGTTCTTCAATTCCCGCTGATTCTGGTTCTGGACCCACATTTGAGGCCGGACCGGCGCCATGTGTTTTTCCAAAGGAGTGACCACCAGCAATTAATGCTACTGTTTCTTCGTCATTCATTCCCATTCTTCCAAATGTTTCGCGAATATCATTGGCCGCCAACACCGGATCAGGATTTCCGTTTGGTCCTTCTGGATTTACATAAATAAGGCCCATTTGCACAGCGGCCAATGGATTTTCAAGTTGACGTCCACCGCTGTAACGTTTGTCGTCTAACCATTTGGTTTCTGGTCCCCAATAAATATCTGATTCTGGCTCCCAAACATCAGCTCTTCCTCCAGAAAATCCGAAAGTAGGAAAGCCCATTGATTCTAAGGCTACGTTTCCGGTGAGCACCATTAAATCGGCCCAAGAGATTTGGTTGCCATATTTTTGTTTGATTGGCCATAACAATCGTCTTGCTTTGTCCAAATTGGCGTTATCTGGCCAGCTGTTTAAGGGAGCAAATCGTTGCTGACCTCCTCTTGAGCCGCCTCTACCATCACCTGTTCGGTAGGTGCCCGCGCTGTGCCACGCCATGCGAATAAATAAACCGCCATAGTGACCAAAATCGGCTGGCCACCACTCTTTTGATTCAGTCATTAATTTGGTTAGGTCTTGCTTTAGGGCAACATAATCTAAAGATTGAAATGCTTTTTTGTAGTTGAAGTCTGCTCCCAAGGGATTTGATGCTGGAGCATTTTGTCTCAACAGACCCAAGTTGAGTTGGTTGGGCCACCAATCTCTGTTTGATTTAAAATTGGTATTCTTTTTCAGTACGCTTGAAGTTCCTACTTGACTGTATTCTGCAGAAGCGCCAGATGAATTTGGTCCTCCATGGCTCACTTCTTTTCCGTTTTCGTAGGTTTTCCCCGTAACCGGACACGTGCCTGATTGTTGCTGCTGTGCGAATGCATTTGAGACCAACACAATCGACACTGTGAAAAGTAGTTTTCTCATAATTTAAAGATTTAAATTTTCACAAAGCAATGGCATTTTCCCATTGAATAGCCGAAAGAAAAACGTATTTTCTTATTTTCTCATAATTAAAACTTATACCAAATCTAATTTTGTATTGTTAGTGCCTATTTGTTCAATTTATATGAGACCGAAGTTCAGAACAAAAAAAAGACCCCGCTGTTGTGGCGAGGTCTTTGGTTGTATTTGTGCTAATTATTTAGTTAATGTTTACACCAATTTGTCCTAATGTTAATTCAAGATCAGCTCCTGTTGTTGGAGAAGTGACATAACCGTAAAATGTTCCGTTAATTGCAGTTGTTGAATTAACAGTAATATTAGATGTAAAGTTTCCGCCATCAGCCACCGGCATCGGATTGTAATCAGATGTAATGAGGTGCAAGTTGAAATTTAATACTTTATTGGCGCCAGTTGTTCCTTGTTGTACCTCAAATTCAATAAAATCTGACGATTGAATATCATCATAGGCTTTTATTTTTCGGTTTGCACCAATTGTAGTTATAGTAATATTAGTTTCAAACGTTTTTACATAACTACCTACTCGTACCGAAATTACACCGCCATTTTGTGGTACGCTACAGTCGCCCAAACTAGCAACAATTGCTTGTAAACTACCATCAGGATCACTACAAGCGGCAATTTCGTTTTGTAAAGCTGTTTTGTAGGCATTGCAATTCTGAGTTGTGTTGGAGCTGTTATAGGCTAGTTCAGCTGCATCAGTAGCTGCTGCTAAATCGTCACAACTAGGGGTTGAGTTGTCGCTTGAGCTGCAAGACAACGAAAGGAGTACTAACAAGGTAATACTGGCCAAAAATTTGATAGGTTTCATAGTGAAAAGGTTAAATAATGTTGGCCGCGAAAGTACAACCTAAATTTATTTATACCTATGTTTTGGCAAACTATATAGAGCTAATTTTCCTGAACTTCTTTGTTGATATTTTCAAATGCTAAAATGTCAGCGGGTTGACAATCCAAGGCCCTGCAAATGGCTTCTAAGGTACTAAATCGAATGGCTTTGGCTTTGCCGGTTTTGAGAATAGAAAGATTAGCCAAAGAAATCCCAACTTTTTCAGCGAGTTCGTTGAGCGACATTTTCCGTTTGGCCATCATGACATCGAGGTGTACAATTATAGCCATAGCTTATACAGTTAAGTCATTTTCGGATTGTAGTTCGATGCCTTTTTTAAATAGTTGAGCGAAGACTAACAAGGTAATCCCCATAAACAACCACACGTCTGACCCACCCATTTTTACCAGCTCAACGGCCGGCATTGCAACATTTTGCGCGTTGAGCCATTCCAATAAAGACTTTCCGATATAGCAAAAAAGACCAATAGCCAAAGCTAGAAAAGCAAAGCGAAATAAGTAGCGGTTGAAAAGTTCGTTGAATGGCTTGGTCAGGTTGAGTTGTTTTTCGTGAAATACTTTTACGGTAAAATAAAACAGTAATGTTTTGAGAACCGAAATGATTATTAGGATAGATGTAAAAATGCAAAAAAACGAGAAGTTATAGGTATATAAGTGAGATAGATCGAGATCACCCCAGAATCCCGCGGCACAGGCCGGATTTATAAAAATGGTAAAGAGTGTGTTACTTAGGTAACCGCCGGCATCAATGGCGAGTCCGACAAATAAAATCCAAGAAACCACTTGCAGCAGTTTGAACGAATAGGTGCGGTTTGATTGCACAGTAAGTCGATTTTGAGATTGGGTTACAAACCTACATAATTTATTGATAAACAATAAATATTTATTTATAAAAATTAAATATTTAAAGAAATAATAGGTAGTTTAGATTTTTATAAAACTAACGTTTTCTAGTTTGTTGCCAGTAATACCCGTAATTCAACCACAGTTTTATTATTTTCACCAAAAAATAACAACCATGAAAAAGTATTCAATTCTTATTTTACTCTTATCCTTCTTGGCTTTTACTGCCTGTAAAAATGATGAGAAGGTACAAATCACAACTATAAAAATTGGCGGATTATATTCACTTACCGGAAATTGGTCGTCTTTGGGCAAAACTTCGCAAGAGGCCATGAAATTGGGATTGATAGATGTAAACGAATATTTAGAACAAACGGGATCGAACTTTCGATTTGAAACGGTGGTATATGATACTCAATTGGATACTACGTCGGCCAAATCATCCATTCAATTTGGGTTTGCCCAAAGAGGCATTCGTTTTTTTATTGGACCTCAATCCAGTGCCGAAGTAGGTGCAATCCGTCAGTATGCCAACGATAATAATTTATTGGTGATCAGTCAAGGAAGTACTGCATCTAACTTGGCTATTGCCAATGATGCAGTGTTTCGATTTTGTCCAGGCGATGCGGTTGAAGGAGCGGCAATAAGTCGCACGATGTATGCCAGCGGCAAACGAATGGTTATTACATTGAGCAGAAACGACGGGGGAAACATTGGCTTGCAAACCAATGTTGGTACTAGTTTTACCTCACTTGGCGGACAAGTGGATGCAATTTCGCCTTATGCTACAACTATTACTGATTTTACAGTTATCATTCAGCAGTTGCGTACAAAAATTCAGCAGTATACCAGCACGTATGGCGCAAGCCAAGTAGGCGTATATATTGCTTCTTTTGACGAGTGTGTTACTTTGTTTCGTCAAGCAGAAAATGATCCAATACTTAGTAGCGTAAATTGGTATGGTGGCGATGGTATGGTACAAAGTCAACAACTTTTGCAGGATGCAAACGCAAGAAATTTTGCGGTTACTACCGGCTTTTTTGCGCCTAATTTTGGATTACCCATGCAGCCACATCCGAATTTAAATCGGATAAGTAGTTCAATCCAAGCGGCAACCGGAATTGTGCCCGATGCCTATGCCCTTTCGGTTTATGATGCTATGTGGGTTTTGGCACGCACCATTTCAAATTACCCGGGCGCATTGAGTGATTACACCCAATTGAAATCAGATTTTACACAAGAAGCCAACCAGCATTTTGGCATTACCGGCCCAGTATTACTAAATGTTAATGGAGATAGAAATCTGGGTTCATTTGATTATTGGGGAATTGTAAATCAAAATGGAACCTATGTGTGGAAAGTAGTAGGAAATTCAAACTAATATAACAGGTTCATTTTTTTAAATAGAAATATCACCCAAAAATTTAGCTCTTACACAAAAAAACCCGATACGAAAGTGTCGGGTTTTGTTTTGCTTTTGCTATAGGAGAAAGTTACAACTTTGATGAGATGATAGTTTACTTAAGTATTAGAAAAAATAAGGAGTTAAATAGTATTAACTTTTCCTGATTGGAATTAAAAAACATAAAAATCCAAGTTTTAAAATGTGCGTGGTATGATATATAAGGGGTCTTATGACTTGGTCGTTTTTATTTTTATCATATTTAATTCTGATCTGCTATGATAAAAGCTGATATACAAATTATTTCATCGCAGTTTCAATGTGACTTACCAAAATGCCTTCGGTCTATTTGTCTAATCTACCTCATTAGTTAATGTTTTATATAATAGCTGGCATTTACTAGATCATTGTCATTTATTAATTCAATTGTTGGAGCATTAATTTTGTTAAAGTTATAAGTTGCAATCCCACTCCAATTTATTTCAAGGAAATAACTTGTTGGAGTAGTGTTTTCAGTAACTGTATAATTCACATTTGAATTGCAATAAAAGTCTAATTGATATTTACGTGAAATGCCACCACTAATAATCTCATTATAGTTTTCTATAACATCATCTACAGTAAATTTGTAACCGGCAGCAGTTGGTGCATTTTTTTTAACCAAGTTCCTTGAATCCATGCATGAGGGTTTAAAGTTTGACAATTATTACTGTTGTTGCTTGAATTGTCAATATAACTATAGCTGTATAAAAGAGATGTAGATGCAATTAATAAAATAATGTTTTTCATGTTTTTTAAAGTTTAATCAAATTTTGAGTTTTTGATTTTGTACTTTAAAATTGTAATGAAGTATATATCGGTTATTTGAACAATAACGCGTCGGTATTGATTTTGAATAATGATTAAAAGAAGTCACATGTTGACATCGCCAATCCAATTTGAATTTTTATAAAACAACATGCTACTCTACAACTTAGGGCGCATACCTTAGTAATAAAAAAACTCATATGCACCTGCAGCGGTGCCCCCTAAAGTAGTAATAAAATCAGTAATGGTATAGCTTATTGTATGCGGTTTGTTGGTATCAGTATAGCTATATACGTAAACCATATTTATGTTGCCTATCAATGTTTGCGTCGAGTCATAATAATCAGTGTTAGATGACGTGAAGTTATTTGTGCCGCTCCAACTCGCAAGAATATCATCATAGGGTAATGGGTTAATTTTGTTATCAAAAACGGTGTTGTTTACGGAGTCAAGTTTTGAAGGGTCATCATAAAATGTTTCAGTTTTTATGCGATTCTCGTTTGAGTCATAAAAAAACTTTTCCTGATGACCATCAGAAAAATTAATTTGTGAAATTTTATTGTTTGTGTAAATATAATTTGCTGTGACTACAGTGGAAACACCTGCACTGGTCTTCGTTTCAGTACTAGTCAAATAAATACCATTATCGTTTACGACGTAGTTGGTGTTAGTAGTGCTGTTGTTAGACGCAACTTCAAACCGGTTCGTAATGTAGCCATTACTATTACGTAGTAAAGTCAATCTTTTAATAATTTGACCCGTAGCAACATTAGTAGTAGTTTCTTGTATAAGTTTACCATTTTCGTCGTAAATAAAATCTATGAACTGCTGGTAATTGTCGCCAGAAGGAATTAAGTGAATTCTTTTAAGCTTTCCAGATAGTACTATTTGATTGTCAGTGTTATTTGAATCGTCAGACGAACATGATTGAACCATCAAAATTGTAATACATAAAAGATAAATTATTTTTTTCATTCTATAAATATAGTGAGTATTTTATAAATAAGAATAAAATGCACAACTCACGGAGAATTTCTGATTTACAATACAACACATATTCTATACGAAATGGAATGTAGCAAATCTTGATCAAGACCTCGTTAAAACAAAAAATCCTGACCATTTCTGATCAGGATTTTGCTCCCCCTCTTGGGCTCGAACCAAGGACCCTCTGATTAACAGTCAGATGCTCTAACCAACTGAGCTAAGGAGGAAGGCGCGTTGCCTTTTAAAGCGGTTGCAAATATAATGCGAAAAATATTTTTTGCAAATAAATGCGTACAAATTTTCTAAAAATTATTAGCCGCCAATTATAGCCTTGTATATGTCGTTTCCGTTGGCAAAAACAAGTAGTGTAATTAATAACACAAATCCCACCATTTGGGCGTTTTCCAGAAATTTATCACTTGGTTTTTTTCCGCTAACAATCTCATACAACAAGAATACCACGTGACCACCATCGAGAGCAGGAATGGGTAGTAAATTCATTACACCCAACATGATTGATAAAATCGCGGTAATACTCCAAAACACTTCCCAGCTCCAGGTTTTTGGAAAAATATCAAAAATTGCCTTAAATCCTCCCACGCCTTTGTAGGCGCCAGTTTCAGGATTAAAAATGGCTTTGAGTTGTTTGCCGTAGCCCAGTAATTGATCTTTTCCTTTGGTTATTCCTACCGGGATAGACTCCAAAAATCCGTAGCGTTGTTCGGTAAAGCTATAAATCCCTAGCTTTTCTAAACTTTCTACCCCTAATCGTGCTTGGTATACACCAATTTTTCCATTGGCATTTATGCTTATGTTAACGGGCGTTTCCACTTCGTTTCGAAGTACGATAGCCGCTACAGTTTGTCCCTTGTGCGTTTTAGCATAGTCTACTACCTGATCAGCATATTTGGTTGTCATGCCGTTCATCTTCAATACAATATCTTTGGGTTTCAAATTATTTATATTGGCCGATTTTTCATCCACCATGCCCACAGCAAAAGGTTCTCTCCACCCAATAAACGGACGTTTTTCGCCACCCATTACTTTCTTAATCAAATCAACGGGGAGGTTTATGGTTTGTTTGGCGCCATTGCGATCAATCGTTACGCTTTTGGCAAACAACAATTTGTTGGGCACCTCATTAAATTTGGTAACCGATTCGCCATCTATGGCCAGAATTTTATCGCCGGTTTTAAAACCCAATTCTTCGCCTACTTTAGAAGTTACAGCAATTCCGTCTTTTAATTCACTGGTTTTCAAATACAAATCACCGTAGTAAAAGGTCATTCCGATATAAATCACAAAGGCCAAAATAAAATTCACGGTTACCCCACCCAACATAATAATGAGGCGTTGCCAAGCGGGTTTAGTCCGAAACTCCCAGGGCTGAGGAGGCAAAGCCATTTGCTCTTTGTCCATGCTTTCATCAATCATTCCAGAAATTTTTACATATCCCCCAAGTGGAAGCCATCCAATTCCGTATTCGGTTTCGCCAATTTTCTTTTTAAACAAAGAAAATTTAATGTCAAAAAACAGGTAAAATTTTTCTACCCGTGTTTTAAATAATTTGGCCGGAATAAAATGGCCAAGCTCATGTAAAATAATAAGTAAAGACAAGCTTAATAAAAACTGAGACAACTTGATTGCGATTTCCATAAGTGGTATGTTGTGGTATTATAAAACGCACAAAAGTAAGGTTTTCACCTTACTTTCAGTTGCGCAGTAGTGTACTACTTATTTTTTTATGATATTTTTATGAATACTTCCCTCTGAGGTATTGATAACTAAAGAATACATGCCCACAGCCAGTTGGTCAATGTTAAATTGAGTGCTGTTGTATGTGCCCATTTTTTGTCCTAGGGCATTGAACACTTCGCAATTTTCAAATGTGATTGTATTGGGTAGGCTGATGTTAATTTCTGAGCTTGTTGGATTAGGATACACACCAACTAATTCAGCCAATTCAAATGAGGCACTGCCCAAAGTTGCCGAACCATTTTTAGAAATAATGTCTTTATTGGCGTTAAAAACAACACCGGTAACTACAAATGGTACATTGACTATAAATTGTTGTCCATTGGTTGTATGTTCCAAACGCAAGTCTACCGATTGTCCTCCAGCTCCATTTAATCGTACGGGAACTGGCATTTCAAAAAATGAAACAGAACTATGTGATTGCGCCTGATTTATAGTAACTCTGGCTTGACCTGGCGCAATGTTTTGTGCAGTGATGGTGTAAATGGGATACCCTTGATTGTATACCCAATCATTAAAAAATTCATCCAAATTTTCGCCCGATGCGGCTTCTAAATGCGCTTGTAAATCGGGTGTTTTGGCATATGCATAAGCCAATTCAGGATCGTTTAAGTAATTGAGCAATCCTTGAAAGAATGCAGTATCTCCAAGTTTGTAACGCAACATATGCAACACCATTGCTCCTTTATTGTATGACAAACGACTACTAAATATGCGGTTTACGTCTAGTGCTTCAGTATCGGTTAGGTAAACTGCTCCACTGGTTTGCGAAGTAATGCTGGTAATCATCGAATTTTTGCTGGTTACAAATGCAACCGCTCCATCAAGATGCTCTATTACCATGGATGCCATGTACGTAGCAAATCCTTCGTTGAGCCAAATGTCTTTCCAGGTTCCGCAAGTTACTTTATCGCCAAACCATTGGTGACCGAGTTCGTGTGCAATTAAACTCCGGCTATATCCGCCATTGCTACCTGCAGTCATAAACGAAACGGTGGTGTGCTCCATTCCGCCTCCCCAACCAAATTGAGCATGGCCGTATTTTTCATTTCGAAATGGATAAGGCCCAAATGTGTTTTCAAAGAAATTCATTATCGATGGAGTCACGGCCAAACTAGTTGTATTGGTAGCCGCAGTTTCCGGGTATTGGTAATTTACAATTGGGAAAAAGGGACTTTCAGAAGTTCCTAAACCGGCCTGTTGGGTGTAGATTGTGTAATTGGTTACTGCAATGGCAATCAGGTAAGCAGGAATTGGATAGCCGTGTTTAAAATGTGTTTTACTATTCCCATTTCCCACAGCAATTTTCGATTGTTGCAATCCATTGGCTACCGCAGTGTAAATAGTTGGAGTAGTAATGTAAACGTCAATGCTGTCAATTTTGTCGTTTAAGTCTTGTTTACAGGGCCACCATTCCATTGCGCCAAACGGCTCTGACAAAGTCCATAAAACGGGAACGTTATTGTGCGCGCCTGTAGAAAACGCCCCAAATCCTGACGAGGTTGGTATTCCGGAATAGGAGATACTCACCGAATCCAGAACAGTTGCATTTTGAACTACAGGTAAATTAATGATAACTTCATTGTTTGCACTGCGGGTAAATGACAACGAATTTCCTCTTTGCATAACCGAATTCACCACTAAATCATTTGACAACTCAAACACCACAGAATTCAAATTTTCTTTGGCAATATACTTTGTGGTTACTTCCCCCGAAATGTATTGATCAGCTGGATCAACCGCTAAATCAAGTCGGTGGTATACTACGTCATATTTGTCGGTTAAGGGGTTAACTTGAATGCGCATTTTCTTGCCGGCTGCTCTTTTTTCAGCTTGGACCAACTCTTCAAATTCACGGTCAGTAGTTTGGGCAAAACTCCCTATGCTAAGCATCAGAAAGAGAAAGGTGTATATGTTTTTCATAAATTTTTTTTTTGCGAATGTATAGAATTAAACGAGAAACAAATCTTAAAATTTAATTTTTGGAATAAAATTCAGTTTCGGCCTGTTTTGACCCTCATTTTTCTTTTTTTTCGCAGTGAGATTATCTCAAACAAATGTTTAAATTTGCTCACTAAAATCAAGATATTCTACACCTAATACCACAAAAATCATGTTGCAAATTGCCTATATTCGAGAGCACAAAGATCACGTCATTGCCGCCTTGGCCAAACGAAATATCGATGCCAGCCAAGTGGTTAACGAAGTGATTCAGTTGGATGAACAACGACGCGCAGCCCAAGCTGAATTGGATGCCGTTTTGACTGAATCCAACAAACTTTCGGCTGCAATAGGCGAAATGATGAAATCGGGGGAACGTGAAAAAGCAGCAATCGTAAAAGAAAAAACAGTACTCTTTAAAGAACAGAGCAAAGAATTGTCCGAGAAAACTGAGCAATTGGCCACTGCCTTGCAGCAAAAATTATATACGCTGCCCAATTTGCCTGCCGACATAGTTCCTGCTGGCACATCCGCCGAGGACAACCTCACGGTATTTGAAGAAGGTGACATTCCGGTGTTACACGAAGGCGCGATGCCCCACTGGGAATTGGTCAAAAAATATGACATCATTGATTTTGAGTTGGGAACCAAAATTACAGGAGCAGGATTCCCTGTTTACAAAGGCAAAGGCGCTCGATTGCAGCGTGCCTTGATCAATTATTTTTTAGATAAAAATATTGCCGCTGGCTACAAAGAATTTCAAGTGCCGCACTTGGTCAACGAAGCTTCTGGCTACGGAACGGGTCAATTGCCTGATAAAGAAGGACAAATGTACCACGTGGGCATTGATGATTTATATTTAATTCCAACGGCTGAGGTGCCGGTGACCAATTTATTCCGCGATGTGATTTTAGCTGAAAATGAATTGCCCGTATTGTGCACCGGATATACGCCTTGTTTCCGAAGAGAGGCTGGGTCCTATGGCGCGCACGTACGTGGATTGAACCGCTTGCACCAATTTGACAAAGTAGAGATTGTGCGCATTGAGCATCCAGAAAATTCATACCAAGCGTTAGAAGGCATGGTAGAACACGTAAAAACACTTTTGCAAGAATTAAAATTGCCTTACCGCATTTTGCGTTTGTGTGGCGGCGACATGGGATTCACTTCGGCCCTGACCTATGATTTCGAAGTGTTTTCAACTGCCCAAGACCGTTGGCTAGAAATCTCATCGGTTTCTAATTTTGAAACCTTTCAAGCCAACCGACTCAAATTGCGTTTCAAAGGCAAAGACGGCAAAACCCAATTGGCACATACGCTCAACGGAAGTTCATTGGCCTTGCCACGTGTGTTGGCTGGCATTTTAGAAAACTACCAAACGCCCGAGGGCATTGTAATTCCTGAGGTGTTGCGTCCGTATACAGGTTTTGATATGATTAACTAAAGATAGACTGTCTTTTTCCAGCTTGCAAAGTGTGCAAACCAAGACAGCAGTTGCCTAATTCCGCTTTACAAAATGAAAAAACTCAGTATAATTTTGTGTTTGATTTCGTGGCAACTTTGGTCGCAAAACGAGCAATTGGCGCAAAATTATTTTGACAAAGGCGAGTTTGAAAAAGCCAAAATCAGTTATGAAACGCTCTTGGGCACACAGCCCTACAATTCCTTGTATTTTCAGCGTGTGGTAGAATGCCAACAACAATTACAAGACTTTCAAGGCGCCGAAAAAAATTTATTGAACCGAAGCAAACAATACCAACAAGCTTCCCTTTTGGTCGAGTTGGGCTACAATTACCAGTTACAAAAGCAATCCGATAAAGCCAAAAAGTACTTTGATCAAGCGCTCGATAAGATCCGCAAAAACCCTAACGAAGCCTATGGAATTGCGGTTGCCTTTGAGCGACATGTTTTGCTCGACCTCGCTTTGCAGTCGTACGAATTGGCCTTGAGTTTGTCGCCACAAATGAATTTTAATTTTCAAATGGCGTTGCTACATGGTCAGCTGGGGCACACCGATCAAATGATAGACATTTTTCTCACCGAAGCCTATGTGAATCCTCAAAATTTGCCGCTCATTCAAAACCAGTTGGCTCGGTTTATGCAAGAAGACGCCAGCGTCAATTTTCACGAAACCTTAAAAAAAGCATTGCTCCTGCGTGCTCAAAAAAATACCGACTTGTTTTGGAATCAACTGCTCAGTTGGTATTATGTGCAACAGCGCGAATACGGTAAGGCCTTTATTCAAGAAAAAGCCATTTACAAACGCAATCCAGAATCCTTGGCTAACATCATCAATTTAGCGCAACTGGCTCACGACGAAGGATCTAAGTCAATTGCAAAAGACATTTTTACCTTCATTATAGAATCTACCAAAGATGTAGAGTTGATTGTAAAAGCCCAGGATTATTTGTTACAAATGCGAATAGAAGTAGCACAACCAGCTGATTTACCACCCATCACCGCAGATTTTGATATATTGCTCAAGCGATTCGGTCAAACGCCTTTTACTTTGCCCTTGCAAAAAAGTTACGCACACTACTTGGCATTTTCCTTGCAACAGCCAATTCCTGCTAAAAAAATGCTCAAACAAGCCTTGGAATTGCCTTTGAATGTGTTTCAAAAAGCCGACCTCAAAATGGAATTGGCCGATATTTTGGTTTTGGAACAAAATTTTAATCAAGCACTCATTTACTACAGCCAAATACAAGAAGAACTAAAAGACCATGAAATTGGACACGAAGCCAGTTTGAAGTCGGCAAAAACAAGCTATTTCAATACTGACTTTACTTGGGCACAACAACAATTCAAAGCACTCAAATCGGCGTCAACACAGCTCATCGCCAACGACGCCCTCGATTATTTTTTACTTATCAGCGACGCTACAGTAGCTGATTCTACACAAACGGCGTTGAAAAGTTTGGCCAAAGCTGATTTTTTGAATTTTCAGAACAAAAAACAAGCGGCACAAGCGGCCTACCAAGAAATGGCCCAACAGTACAAAGGCCAAGAAATAGAGGAAGTAATAGGTTATAGATTAGCCAAATTAATCGAAAAAACAGCCAATCCCATAGCTGCTATTCCCTATTACGAGGGATTAATTGCGCAATTCCCTGAGGGAATTTACAACGATGAAGCCCACTATTTTTTGGCCGAAATCTACCGCACATTAGTAGAAAATAATTTGGGTGAAGTTACGTATTTGGTTGAGTGCAAACAAAAAGCCATGGCGGCCTACGAATATGTTATTCTCAATCACGAAGACAGCATCTATTTTACTGAGGCACGCAAAAAATTCCGAGCATTACGGGGAGACAAAACACTTTAAATACGAAGAAATGATTTACTACAACGTCACTGTCAACATACACGAAAGCGTCCACGACCAATGGATGCGCTGGATGCAAGAAAAACACATCAATGCTGTTTTGGCTACCGGAAAATTCTCATCGGCGCGCATGGTAAAAGTGCTTGTTGAAGAAGAAATGGGCGGGCAAACCTATGCCATTCAGTATACCACCGAAAGCAAAGAAATGCTGGAGCGTTATTACCAAGAAGATGCACCCCGATTGCGCGAAGAAGGTTCACGTCTTTTTGGCGACAAAATGTTGGCATTTCGCACCGAATTGGCTCTCGTAGCCGAGTTTTTTCAACCCAATTAATTTTAATCTCAGCACCACTCACCGATGGAAAAAGTAAAGGCCAAAAAGCATTTAGGACAGCATTTCCTCAAAGACGAAACCATCGCGCAAGCCATCGCCGATACATTAACCCTAAACGGCTATGATACGGTTCTAGAAATTGGTCCAGGTATGGGCGTGCTCACCAAGTATTTATTGCCTAAGCCCATCAGCACCTATGTGGTAGAAATTGACACCGAATCGGTGGCTTATTTGCAAGAAAAATATCCGCAATTGGAAGGAAAAATTATTGGGCAAGATTTTTTGAAATACGATTTCACAACCATTTTTCAAGGCAAGCCTTACGCCATCATTGGCAATTTCCCTTATAATATTTCTACCCAAATTGTGTTTCGCATGCTCGAAAACCGCCAGCAAATACCCGAGTTTTCAGGCATGTTTCAAAAAGAAGTGGCCGAGCGCATTTGCGAGAAAAAAGGCAATAAAACCTATGGAATTCTATCGGTTTTGGCGCAAGCCTTTTACCATGCCGAGTATTTGTTTACCGTAAATGAAGATGTGTTTATTCCGCCACCGAAAGTAAAATCGGGTGTACTTCGCCTCACGCGGAAAGAAAATTACACCTTACCGTGCAACGAAAAATTGTTTTTTACTGTTGTCAAAACGGCCTTCCAGCAGCGCCGTAAAACACTTCGTAACAGTTTAAAAACATTAAATTTATCGGATAGTTTACGAGAAGATAGTATCTTTGACCTCCGTCCGGAGCAACTGGACGTCGATCAATTTATTGGACTAACTCAAAAAATAGCTTCCGATGGAATTTAAAATCAGCAAACCATTTATTCAACAACTCGAGCAATTCATTCAAGAAAAGAATGACGTACAATTGGAATTGCTGTTAAATGATTTACACCATGCTGATATTGCCGAGATTTTAGATGAGCTTGATTTTGACGAAGCCACTTATATTTTTAAAGTACTCGATTCCGAGAAAACGGCAGAAATCTTGTTGGAACTCGAAGACGATTTACGGGAAAACATTCTTAATCGCCTTTCCCCTAAAGAGATTGCCGAGGAGTTAGACGAGCTCGAAACCAACGACGCCGCCGATATTATCGCCGAACTTTCCCGCGACCGAAAAGAAGAGGTAATCTCCGAGTTGCAAGACGTTGAACACGCCAAAGATATTGTTGAATTATTGCGTTATGATGAAGACACGGCTGGGGGAATCATGCACAAAGAGTTGGTAAAAGTCAACGAAAACTGGAATGTGCTCACCTGCGTCAAAGAAATGCGTATTCAAGCGGAGAATATTTCACGCGTGCATTCCATATATGTAGTCGATGACGAAGATCGCCTCAAAGGTCGCTTGTCCCTCAAAGATTTATTGACTACCTCAACCAAAACACCCATTAGCCAAGTTTACATCAGCAAATTAAATTACGTAAAAGTGGACACTGAAGACGTCGAAGTGGCCCGTATCATGCAAAAATATGATTTGGAGGCCATTCCGGTGGTTGATGAGTTGGGCCGATTGGTAGGTCGCATTACCATTGATGACATTGTAGATGTAATCAAGGACGAGGCCGACAAAGATTACCAGTTGGCGGCGGGTATCTCCCAAGACGTAGAAGCCGATGACAGCATCATCGAATTAACCAAAGCGCGCTTGCCATGGCTCGTATTGGCCTTGTTGGGCGGTTTTATCACCGTAAAAGTACTGGGGCTGTTTGAAGGCGCCATGCTCAACCACGGCAATTTATTTTTCTTCACCCCACTTATTGCCGCGATGGCCGGAAACGTAGGCGTACAATCTTCGGCGATTATCGTGCAAGGTTTGGCCAATGACACCTTGAGTGGGTCCATTATCAACCGTTTGCTCAAAGAAGTGTCCTTGAGTTTGCTTAATGGGGTAATTTTGGCCACTATCTTATTTTTGGGTAGTCATTTTTTACTCAATGTTGAAGTTATCATCGGCATAATTGTAACCATAGCGCTAGTTTCTGTAATCATTATTGCTTCGCTCATCGGCACCTTTATTCCGTTGTTACTCGACAAATTTGGCATTGATCCTGCCTTGGCCACCGGTCCGTTTATCACCACCAGCAACGACATTTGCGGGATATTAATTTATTTTTCGATTGCCAAGCTAATCTTGGGATTCTAAATTCGGGCATTCCCTGTTCAGGTCGCGCTGTCCGTTGTATCTTTTGCTCCGGCTAGCCTACACAAAAGGATGCCACTGCCATCGCTAATGCACCCAAAAACACCAGTACCTATGGATTTTTCATCAATCAAGATTCTCCACCTCGACAGCAACCATCCCTATTTGTGGGACACGCTTCAATCCTTGGGATTTTCCAACACCGCTGATTATACTTCATCCAAATCCGAAATCATGGCCCGTATGCCCGAGTATCATGGAATAGTTATCCGAA
This sequence comes from Flavobacterium sp., assembly GCA_018883065.1. Lineage (GTDB taxonomy): Bacteria > Bacteroidota > Bacteroidia > Flavobacteriales > Flavobacteriaceae > Flavobacterium. The sequence continues at coordinate 10,906 of VEQT01000009.1, read as the reverse complement.
GTCGATTCCCGATAGATCAAGCATTTATCGATAGCGCCACCCAGTTGCAGTTTATCGCTCGCGTAGGTGCCGGACTTGAAAGCATTGATTGCGACTACGCCCAAGCCAAAAACATCACCCTCATTTCTGCCCCCGAAGGCAACAGCAATGCCGTAGGTGAACACGCTTTGGGTATGCTTTTAAATTTATTCAATAATCTAAGTCAGGCAAATGCACAAGTGCATCAAGGAATTTGGCAACGCGAAGGCAATCGCGGCTATGAACTCGAAGGAAAAACAGTTGGTATCATTGGCTACGGCAACATGGGAAAATCCTTTGCCAAAAAACTCACTGGTTTTGATGTGAAAGTCCTGTGCCACGATATCCAAGATAATGTAGGTGATGCACATGCTCAGCAAGTTTCACTTCACGAATTGCAACAGCAAGCCGATGTACTCAGTTTGCACGTGCCTTGGACGCCGCTTACGCACCAACTGGTTAATATAGAATTTATTAACGCTTTTGCCAAGCCCTTTTGGCTCATCAATACCGCACGAGGCAAAAATGTAGTTACTGCCGATTTGGTACACGCTTTGCAATCGGGCAAGATTTTGGGTGCAGGATTGGATGTGTTGGAGTTTGAGAAAAGTTCCTTTGAGACCTTGTTTCAGGAGAATACCTCCGAAATTCCTGCAGCCTTTCAAGCCTTATTGGCCATGCCCAACGTACTGCTTTCGCCACACATTGCCGGCTGGACGCACGAAAGTCACCTCAAATTGGCTCAAGTGATTGTTGATAAAATAAAGGCAAAATATACCGAGGAAAACTACCGATTATCCTAAATTTCTCCCAAAACGCAGCAATGTATAGGTCAATTTCTGTGTATCTTTGCCTCGATTTTTACTTTAATTCCCTCAATCAAAAAATAAAACACTATGTATCCAGCAGAAATGGTCAATCCCATGAGAGCCGAACTAACCGATTCGGGCTTTCAAAATTTATACTCCGCAGCCGACGTAGATTCGGCCTTAAAAAACGAAGGCACAACTTTGGTTGTGATTAATTCGGTATGTGGCTGTGCCGCTCGCAATGCCCGTCCAGGTGCTAAAATGAGCATAGTTGGTGCTAAAAAACCCGATCAGTTGATTACGGTTTTTGCCGGTGTTGACAAAGAAGCGGTAGATGCAGCCCGTCAGCACTTGTTTCCTTTTCCACCATCCTCGCCTTGCATGGCCTTGTTCAAAAATGGTGAATTGGTACACATGCTAGAGCGCCATCACATTGAAGGTCGCCCCGCCGAATTAATCGCTGAAAACTTGCAAGACGCTTATGCTGAATATTGCTAAGCGGTGCCTGTAAAACACAAAAAAACCACGCCAATAGCGTGGTTTTTTTATGGGTTAGTTTTGCCAACCGCCCCCCAATGCTTTATAGAGTTGCACTGTGGCTATTTGTTTTTGTTGGGTCAAATACGAGCGGTTTAATTCGGAGCTAAACAACGATCGTTCGGCATCGAGCACTTCCAAATAAGATACATAACCCGCCTCATAACGCGCTTGTGAAAGCTTTAAATACTGTTGAGCTGCCCTGGTTTGTTTATCGGCTGCTACCCATTCTGCCTTAAATGTTTTAAGTTGAACCAACGCATTTTCTACTTCGGTCAAGGCCGTCAAAAAGGTTTTACGAAACTGCAGCTCGGCTTCAGTAGCTAGGCTTTTATACAATGCTACGCGGCGTTTGTTTTTCCCAAAAGCAAATACATTACCCGTAATGGAGGCAGCTGCATTTTTGGTAAATGAGCTGGGCTCAAACATCTTGGAAAGATCCGATTGGGCATAGCCCGCAAAAGCCAAAATATTAAAGGATGGATACTGCATGGCTTTAGCAACACCTATGCGATCTACTGCGGCTTTGTAGGCCAATTCAGCTTTTTTGACATCAGGACGATTTTCTAATAAATTGGCCGGAATTGAAGAAGGTAATTCCAGGTTTTCTATCAGCCCACTATTATCTGGACCTCGATTTATAATTCCAGGCACTTGAGCAGTGAGTAGTTGTAAGGCGTTTTCCAAATAAGTAATTTCGCGAATGATTTGTTGCAAGGTGCCTTCGGCTAGGGCTACTTGTTGTTCAATTTGTACTTTATCCAACTCGGATACATAGCCCTTTTCAAATCGCTTCACCACTATATCATAAGATGCTTTTCTAGACTCAACGGTGCGCTGGGTAATGCGTAATCGGTTGTCAAAGTCGCGTAAATTAAAATAGGTACTGGCTATTTGAGCAACCAATTCTGAAAGCACTGCTTTTCGGGCTTCATCGGTAGCCAATAATTCGTTTTGCAAGGCCCCTTTTTCGGAACGAATTTTCCCAAAAAAGTCCAATTCCCAGTTTAAGGTACCAAAAGCAGTGGATGGATTGCTGAAAGATTCTGGCCGATTTACCGTAGCTGAATAGCCCAGACTAGGCAATAAATTGGCTTTGGTAATTCCCAATACCGCTTTGGCTTGGTCCAAACGAGTCAGGGCAATTTTGAGGTCGTAATTATTTTCAATTCCTTTTTGGATTAAGGCCGTTAAAGCGGGATCATTAAATAAACTAAACCATTTGATATTCGCTACAGATTCATTTTCGGATTGTTGTTTGGTATTCAAAAACAAATTAGGTGTGTCCAAATTGGGTCTATTATAGGAAGGACCTACTTTACAACTGGCTAAAAGTAGCATAACTACAAAGCCAAAAATCAATTTATTTTTCATCAGATTCGGTATTTGTAGAGGAAACAACTTCTTTTTTTCCAAGGCCTTCAATGGTTACATACAAGAGCGGAATTAAACACACTCCCAAAATGGTAGCGACTAACATTCCGCTAAAAACGGTCATTCCCATTACTTTTCGTGCTTCAGCTCCAGCACCCGAAGCCGTAAGCAAGGGCACAACACCCAAGATAAAGGCAAAAGCCGTCATCAAAATGGGTCGAAAACGCAACTTGGCTGCATAGATTGCCGCTTCTTTGAGTGGCATACCTTTGTCGTATTCGGCTTTGGCAAACTCAATGATCAAGATGGCATTTTTGGCGGCCAATCCAATGAGCATTACCAATCCAATTTGCGCAAATACATTGTTTACATAACCGGGATTAAATAAGTTACACAAGTATAAGCCCAAAAATGCACCAAATATGGCAAAGGGCGTACCGAGCAATACACTAAACGGCAACTTCCAACTTTCGTATTGAGCAGCCAAAATGAGAAACACAAAAATCAAGGCCATTAAAAATACCGTTCCACCTTTGCCTTCGGCTGCTTTTTCCTGAAAACTCATCCCCGACCACTCGTAGCCCATGTCTTTGGGCAGCACTTCTTTGGCTGTAGTTTCTAGCGCATTTAATGCATCCGTGCTGCTAAAGCCATCGGCAGGCGTTCCGCTAATTTCGGCTGAACGGTATAAATTAAATCGCGTAGTAAATTCGGGTCCAGTTTCGCGAATCACGGTGGCAATAGTAGATAGCGGAATCATTTTATTGTCGCGGCTGCGCACAAAAATTTTATTGATGTCTTCTGGATTAATGGTATACTCAGGAGCCGCTTGGATCAGTACAATATATTGCCGCCCGTATTTGTTGAATTCGTTTACGTATTGGCCACCCAAACTGCTGCCAATGGTGGCATTTACTTCGGATAAAGACAAATTCAACGCTTCAATTTTGTCGCGATCAATGTCTAAACGAATTTGCGGCACATTCGGATTAAAAGTGGTTCGGATGCTACCAATTTCCGGATGCTTTTGTGCTGCAGCCATAAATTTGGCCGCGTTTTCTGCTAGGTATTGAGGCGTATTACCACCGCGGTCTTGCAACATAAGCGAAAACCCAGCTGCATTTCCAATCCCTGAAATAGGCGGCGGACCAAAAGCAAAAACGGTAGCGTCAGGTATTCCCGAAATGGTTTGGCCGTTGAGTTCCTTGATAATTTGAAACACGTCTTGTTTGCGTTCGCTCCACTCTTTAAGCGAGACAAAAAATACGGCATTGTTGGTGGCGATGGAGTTTTTAATTAAACTGAATCCCGACACCATGGTATACGAATCGATGTTTTCGTTTTTAGCCAAAATAGCTTCTACTTTTTGGCACACTTTATTGGTTCGTTCCAACGAAGAGGCACTGGGCAATTCGACATTCAAGAACAAATAACCTTGGTCTTCTTCGGGTACAAAGCCGCCTGGGATTTTTCCGCCCAAAAGCACTACAGCACCTACTAGTAACCCAATAAAAACTAAGGATCGAATGGATTTTTTAAGCAATAATTGCGCAAATCCGGTATACCCATTGGTAAAGGCGTCAAAGCGTTTGTTGAATCCGTCAAAGAATTTCCCCAGCCAGCCTTTGGCTTCTTGGTTGGGTTTGAGTAACATTGAACAAAGCGCAGGGCTCAAGGTCAAAGCACTAATGGCAGAGAACAAGACCGATATAGCAATGGTTACCGCAAATTGTTGGTATAAACGCCCTGTAATTCCTGGGGTAAGGGCAACCGGAATAAATACGGCAATCAAAATTACTGCAATGGCAATAACGGGTCCGGCCACTTCTTTCATCGCCAAGTTGGTGGCTTCGCGTGGATTTTTTCCGTGTTGAATGTGGTGCATCACAGCCTCTACGACTACGATGGCATCGTCTACTACAATTCCAATTGCCAAGACCAATCCAAGCAATGACAATACATTAACAGAGAACCCCAAAAGCGGGAAAAACATAAATACCCCAATCAAGGAAACGGGCACGGTAAGTAAAGGAATTAAGGTGGCACGCCAATTTTGCAAGAACAGAAATACCACGATAATTACCAACAACACGGCTTCAAACAATGTATGCATGATTTCGTTGATTCCTTCTGAAACCGCCAATGTTGTATCTAAGGAGATTTTATATTTTAAATCAGCAGGAAATTTTTTGCTTTCTTCTTCGACTACTTTTTTGATGTTGGCTGCCACGTCCAAGGCATTGGAGCCTGGCATTTGTTTGATGTTAATCGTTGTCGCAGGTTTACCATTCATGCGCGCATCAACGGCGTAGGTCTCGATGCCCAAATTGACCCGTGCCACATCTTTGAGTCGCACCTGTTGGTTGCTGTTGTTGGATTTGAGGATGATGTTCTCAAAATCGGCTTCGGTAATCAAGCGGTCTTTGAGGGTAACATTGTAGGTGTATTCGTTGCCAAATTTGGCAGGTGGCGCTCCCAATTTTCCTCCGGGTGCAATGGCATTTTGCTCCCGAATGGCATTCATAATATCGGTAATCGTCAAGTTATATTTGGCCAAAATATCGGGCTTGGTCCAAATGCGCATGGCATAATTGCTCCCTCCAAACAAGGAAACTTCTCCCACTCCTTTGATGCGCGACAAGGCATCAACCAAATTGATGCTGGCGTAATTGGATAAAAAGTTGTTGTCGTAGGTGTTATTGGGCGAATACAAGGAAACCAGCAACAAGGGCATCGCCAAGGATTTTTTGGTGGTAACCCCCGTGTTTTTAACATCAATAGGCAAGGTCGAAGTAGCTTGCAACACTCGATTCTGCGTAAGCATGGTGGCTTTGTCTAGATCGGTGCCCATGTCAAACGTAACCGACAACGACATGTTTCCGTCTCCCGAATTGGTCGATTGCATGTACAACATGTTTTCTACGCCATTTACTTTTTGTTCAATGGGCGTAGCCACGGCTTGCTCCACATTTAGGGCATTGGCCCCGCGGTAATTGGTTTGAATCTGAATAACAGGAGGAGCAATTTCGGGGTATTGCGAAACCGGAGTCGAGGTGATGGCCAAGCCACCAATAATCACGATAAACAGCGACAAGACAATGGCAACAATAGGCCGTCTAACAAAAAAATTATCCATACTTAGTTCGCTTGAGTTGATTTGGTCAAAGGTTCAGCTACATACGGAACGGGAACCACGGGTACACCCGGCTGCAAAAATTGATTACCAATAACGGCCACGCGATCCCCAGAATTCAATCCTTTGGTAATCACCCAATTTTCGCCCACTTTTGAACCTACTTCCACAATTTTCAATTCGAGTACGTTCTTGTCGTTAAGTGTATTAACCTGAAAAATTCCTTGCATTTCGGTTACCGCTTTTTGAGGCACCACTAGGGCATTTTTTTCGGTATGCGAAGCAAAGCGCACTTTACAAAATTGGCCCGAACGCAAGGTTTTGTCGGGGTTCGGAAAACCGGCTTTAATGGTCATGGTTCCGGTTGACGGATCGATGCGGTTGTCGGCGTAGTCTAATTTGCCTTTGTGGGGATGAACCGAGCCATCAGACAAAACAAGTTCAACTTGGTCAAAGGCATTTTTATCTCCGGCTTTAAGCGCTTTTAGATGTTGCAAGTATTGGGTTTCGCTCACTGTAAATTTGGCACTTACTACATCCAATTTGGACAAGGTGTTGAGCTTGGAAGTTGCGCCCATGCGGTTGATGTAATCGCCCAAATTCACTTTACTAATGCCAATTATTCCATCCATTGGCGCTTTTATTTGGCAGTAACTTTTTTCCAATTGTTGGTTTTGTAAACTGGCTTTGGCACTTTTATAATTGGCTTTGGCTGCTTCTAGATCGGCAGTGGCTGCGTCGAGTTCGCGTTTACTTACGGCATTCATTTCGGCCAACGGCTTGATTCGGTTGAGTTCTTCTTGGGCATTAGCCAATCGGCTTTGCGCCATGGCAACTTGGCCCCGCACTTGCTCCACTTGTGTTTCAAAAGGCAAGGGATCAATGGTATATAACAGCTGTCCTTTTTTTACAAATTGGCCGTCTTTAAAATGAATGCCGGTGAGGGTTCCGTCTACGCGAGAGACCAAATCAAGGTCGATATCGCCCGCAGTTTGTGCAGCGTATTCTGAATAGATGGGCACATCTGCAGCTTCGACGGTTACAAAGGGAGCTTGCATGGCCACGCTTTTTTCGGGAGCAGCTTCTTTTTTACAAGCCGTCCATAGGGTAGAAGAAAGCAAGAAAAGCAGCGATAGTAAGCGATAAATAGTTGGTTTCATGAGCGTGTTAGATTTTTCAAAATTTCAGCTAAAATAACAATTCTCTGTAAATGAAATTCAAAATTTCGGGATGTCGCGTTTTACTTAATTTTGGCCACTTGCAGTTTCGATAAATCCCTTATTTTTGTCCTTTATTTTTCTCACTTAAACCGTTTATAGCATGCAACTGTACAACACCTTAAGCGCAGAAGAAAGAGCCGAACTCATTGACCAAGCGGGCAAACAACGACTCACGTTGTCTTTCTATGCGTATGCCAAAATTGAAGATCCCAAAAAATTTCGTGATGATTTGTTTGTTCAATGGAACAAACTTGACGCCCTAGGCCGAATCTACGTGGCCCACGAAGGCATTAACGCGCAAATGAGTGTGCCTGCCGAAAACATGGAAGCATTTAGAGACACGCTTGAGGCGTATCCTTTTATGCAAAACATTCGCTTGAATGTGGCCGTTGAGCATGACGACCATTCGTTTTTGAAACTCACCATCAAAGTGCGCGACAAAATTGTAGCCGACGGATTAAACGATGACACCTTTGATGTGACCAACATTGGCGTGCATTTAAAAGCCAACGAATTCAATCAGATACTAGAAGACCCGAACACCATTGTGGTCGATTTTAGAAACCATTATGAAAGTGAAATTGGCCATTTTAAAGGTGCCATTACACCCGATGTAGAAACATTTCGCGAGAGTTTGCCCATTATCAATGAACAACTCAAAGCACACAAAGAAGATAAAAACTTGGTGATGTATTGCACGGGAGGTATTCGCTGCGAAAAAGCGTCGGCCTACTTTAAACACCAGGGATTTAAAAACGTGTATCAACTCGAAGGCGGAATCATCAATTATGCTAAACAAATCAAAGAAGAAGGTCTAGAAAGCAAGTTCATAGGAAAGAATTTTGTGTTTGATCACCGTTTGGGCGAACGCATTACCGATGACATCGTCTCGCAATGCCACCAATGCGGAAAGCCTTGCGACAACCATACCAATTGCTTAAACGACGGCTGTCATTTGTTGTTTATTCAATGCGACGATTGCCAAACAGCCATGGAAAATTGCTGTTCTCAAGAGTGTTTAGACATCACCCACCTGCCTTTGGCCGAACAAGTAAAATTGCGACGGGGCAAACAAGTAGGGAATAAAGTATTTCGTAAAGGAAAGTCCGAAAAATTAACCTTTAAGCACTCGGGCAAATTGTTGGACACACCTTTGGCAAAAGCCCAAGAGACTAGCGATATTCGACATAAAATAAATTTAAAACTACGCGAGAAAAAGCACTTTTTGGGTAAAATTTCCCATTACTACGTAAAAGCCCAAGTAGGCCTTTTTGAATTAGAAGGCGAGCAACTTTACATGGGTGACAGCTTGCTCATTTGTGGGCCAACCACCGGAAATCAAAAAGTTATTCTCGAAAAAATGGTGGTAAATGGCCAAGAAAACACCATGGCCAAATCCGGTGACAAGGTAACGTTTGAGGTGCCTTTTCGTTTGCGATTATCGGATAAAGTGTATAAAATTCTACCCCAAGAATAAGCTATAAAATGGCTAGTAAGACAGTAAATGATGCAGTTGAAACTTTAAAAGTTAAATACTATCTTTACGGACAAATCGTTTTACGCATAGAAATCGCTCGAGTAGTGATACCAGATATAAATTATGGCATGTACAAGTTGTTCAACCTCAACGGGCGGTGCGCCCAAAGGGTGTAAAAATAATGGGACTTGCGGCACCGATAGCTGCAACAAATTGACGGTATTTGATTGGTTGGCCAACATGAGCTTGCCCAATGGCGAAGCCCCTTTTGACTGTGTAGAAGTGCGTTTCAAAAATGGCCGAAAAGAATTTTATCGCAACACCGAAAAACTGAGTTTAAGTATTGGCGATATTGTGGCAACCGAGGCCTCTCCGGGACACGACATTGGTATTGTAACCCTCACGGGTGAATTGGTAAAAATTCAAATGAAGAAAAAGGGTGTGGTCATTACCAGTCCAGATATAGCCAAAATTTACCGTAAAGCCTCGCAAAAAGACATCGACATATGGACGGCTGCGCGTGACAAAGAAGAAGGAATGAAAGTGCGTGCCCGCGAATTGGCCATTGCTCAAAAATTGGAGATGAAAATCTCGGATATAGAATTCCAAGGCGATGGTTCCAAAGCGACATTTTATTACACTGCAAATGATCGGGTTGATTTCCGTCAATTAATTAAAGATTTTGCCAAAGATTTCAATACCAGAATTGAAATGAAACAAGTTGGGTTTCGCCAAGAAGCCTCTAGATTAGGCGGAATTGGTTCTTGCGGACGCGAATTGTGCTGTTCTACCTGGCTCACCGACTTTAGAAGTGTAAATACCTCGGCGGCGCGTTACCAACAGTTGTCACTCAACCCACAAAAACTAGCCGGTCAATGCGGTAAATTAAAGTGTTGTTTGAACTACGAGCTCGATACGTATTTGGATGCTTTACAAGGGTTTCCCGATTTTGACACCAAATTACAGACCGAAAAAGGAACAGCTGTATGCCAAAAGCAAGATATCTTTAAAGGACTCATGTGGTTTGCCTACACCGATAATTTTGCCAATTGGCATGTGCTAAAGATTGAACAAGTCAAAGAAATTGTTGCCGAAAATAAAGCCAAAAACAAAGTGTCATCACTTGAAGATTATGCAATAGAGGTTACCACTGAACCCGAAAAAGATTTCAACAACGCCATGGGCCAAGAAAGCCTTACGCGTTTTGATCAACCCAAAAGAAAGAAAAAGAACAACAAAAAACGCCGACCCAACGGAGAAGGCAGTGTGGCTTCGTCCAACAACGCCAGACCCAATAATCCAAATCGTTCGCGCCCCAATCAACCTAAAATCACCCCGAACAACCGCAATGAAAATAAGCAGTAGCGTAGCGATTATTGCAGCCGCCTTGTTATTGGTTTCCTGCGATAAAAACCGTGTATTTGACGAGTATAAAGATGTGGGCAGCGCTTGGCATCAAGACAGCCTTGTTTCCTTTCAGACACCAGTTTTAGAGGCAAACAAAAAATACAATATGTTCCTTTCGTTACGGGATAATAATGATTATCCCTTTAATAACATTTTTTTGATTGTCAAACTGGAACAACCCAATAAAGTTACACTAGTTGATACGCTAGAATACGCCATGGCCAATCCAGATGGAAGTTTACTTGGCGATGGATTTACTGATGTAAAAGAAAGTAAACTGGCCTATAAGCAAAATATAACTGCCCAAAAAGGGATATACAAAGTGAGTATCCAACAAGCGGTGCGACAAACCGGAAAAATTGCCGGTGTGACCGAACTTCCTGGAATAACAGATGTTGGATTTAGAATTGAAAAAACAGAATAAAGTATGGCGTTCTCATTTAATTTTAACCAAGAACACGAATTGGCGTATTTCAAAAAACGCTTTTGGAAAATCTTCTTTTATTTTTTGGGTGGATTGACCTTGTTTTTTCTCTTTGCCTCTTGGGGACTTTTTGGATCGATGCCTTCGTTTGAAGATTTAGAAAATCCGGATTCTAATTTGGCTACCGAAATTATCGCTGCTGACGGCGTGACCATTGGAAAATTCTACAACGAAAACCGCACACCCATTAAGTATGCGGACTTGCCCAAACATTTGGTAAATGCCTTAGTGGCTACCGAAGACGAACGATTCTATGAGCATTCAGGCATAGACGGCCGCGGAACCATGCGTGCTGTACTCAGTTTGGGAACCAGCGGAGGGGCCAGTACGCTCACCCAGCAATTGGCCAAGTTGTTGTTTCACGGCGAAGGATCGCGATTTTTGCCTTTGCGTATCATTCAAAAAGCCAAAGAGTGGATCATTGCCATACGTTTGGAGCGCCAATAC
>VEQT01000052.1 GCA_018883065.1 Flavobacterium sp. | reverse complement strand
ATGTAGTATGGTGATGGTAATGCCATTTTGAATCCCTTTTGTTATTACAACATTATGCTATTAGTTCGGTAGCAATACAATTTTTTACTGTATAATTTTATTTATGGTTTTTGGCGCCTTTTGTACAAATCCATAAACATATTTTGCCGCTGTTAAACCAAGCCCATTTTTTATAACGCCTAACTTATCTTTTTGTTCTTGTAATTGCATTAACTCTTTTTCTGCCTGTGCTTGTTGTTTTTTTGTCATTTGTACATTGCGCATTTTTTCTTTTTTATTTGTTATTGCGCGAGTAAGACGAGCAATATATTCTTCTGTTTTACCAACTACATTACTTAATTCTTTTCTTTCAATTCTTGCTTCTTTTTTTAATTTAATATTTTTTAATAGCTCATTGCCAGAATTTTGAACCCTTATAGATTCTTTTATTAAATCTGCTTGCTCTTTTTCTGCGGTAGGTAATTTTTCTATAGCTGATTTTAATTGCTCAAAATATGGTTTTGATTCAGCATGACTTTTTATATAAGGATTTAATAAAGTTTTTTTAGCTCCTTTAAATGCTTCTTTTGGGTTTTCTCCAATTGCTTGCCCTAAAGCAGATTTTAACAGCTCAGGATTGTTTTTTACGGTGTTGCGTAGAATTTCTTTTCCCTTTACATTGCCTTCAATTGCATTTAAAAAATTAGGAGGGGCCGCTCCTTCCTTTTGCATATACCAAAAAGCATTTGTATCATAAATTGGCGCATATTCGTTTGCGTAACGAGAATTTAAGTTTTTTATTTCTTTAAGAGAATTTCCATATTTATTTTTTTCTAATGTGGTTTCTAATTTTGCAGCAGCAGCGTCATATTTATCTGCGGCTGATATTAAAGCATTTCTTTCATCAGGCGATATATCTTTGCCCATAGCGCGTGCTTTTCCTCTTGCCCTTTGCGCGTAACGCTTTAATGAGCGCCAATTATCAAAAACAGTGTTCACGTTTTTTGTAATAGGTATTAATTGTTTATTTACTTCATTGCCAAGTTCTTCGGCAGATTTTGAACCATAACCAAATAATTCCAACATACCAGGGTCAGGTAGTTCGCTAATTATTTGATTAGCATCTTTTACATATCCTTCTTCTATTGTTTTATTAGCGTGATTTTCTTTAAAGTTCTGATATTCTTTTCCTAATGCAGATTGTTTTATAGCAAGGTCATTTTTAATTAAATTATTTATATTTGTTTCATGCGTAGGCGCGCCTTCTTGTGGCTCAAAAATATTTTTTAATTGGTTTTCAGCGATTTCGGCTTTCTGTTTTGTAATATCACCAATACCCATTCCTTTTTCAGGTGGCAATAAAGGCAATAATCCCATTCCTTCTCTTTTATCTTTGATAGCTAATTCTTGTTCAGATGGCATTTTTGCAAGTTTTTCTTCAGCTATTTTTTTCTTTCTTTTTAAAGAACCTATACTTGATGCGCCAGTTTCTTCTATAGCTTTTTCTTTTTCAAATTGCGTAAATTCTTTTGCCGTCCCCGCTTCCTCTTCTTGTTTTAATAATTTAAGAGCATAATCTGGAATTTTTTGTTGTTGTTCTTGAATTTGCCTTCCCAATTTAATTCTTTCTGGGTGGCCAGTCCCAACCATTAGCGTTTCTAAAGCACCTGATAATCCAGCCGCCACACGCTCCAACCCAGCTCTTGGGCCTGGTTGTGTCAAATATTGCGTTCCGCCAGCGCCTATTAATGCGCCTATTCCAGAGCCGTATGGGCCAAAAGATTTTCCTAATTTTGCACCAGCTAATGCGCCTGATGCAGTTTTTCCTAAATGAGCTAATTTAGAGCCAAGATTTTCCCAACCTATTTCACCGAAAGTTTGAGGCGCGGCAGTAAGTTCATATTCTTCTGGTTTTCCAGTAACAAATTCTTTTACCCCTGCTTTGGATTTTTTTAATTGGCCTAAAACACCTCTTGGAAAACCAGTTTCAAAAAAACCCGCCTTTTCTTGTTTTGGTTGTTTTTGGCTTTTGTATGTTTTAGCATGAAATTTTTCAACTTGTTCACGGGTAACGCCATTACCATACTCATATTCTTGACCATCTAATTTAATTTTTGCCATGATAACCTCACAATCCCTTGACCATATCAGGAGTAATTTTAATTACTTTGCTTGATTTAATTTTTTTTACTCCAGAATTAATGTTTGCTGCTAATGTTTTTTTCTCAGTATCTTGAGAAGTTTCAAAAGGTATGTAATAAGGTTTAATAGAAGCTTGTTCTTGCAAGTTAGATAATTCTTTAAATTTTTGGTCAAAAATAGAATCAATTTCCTTATTAAGCTCAGGGTCTGTCCCGTATGATTTTAAAAGAAACTCTTGTAATCTAGCGCCAATTGGCGAACGAGGGTCAACCGTTTTATCAAAACCTTGTAAGGCAATTTTTACTTTAGGTGAACCAGAAGCTTGCATTTCCCCTAAGGTGCCAATTACTTTAAATTTTTGCCCAACACCTAAATTTATTAATCGTTTTCGTGCCGCTGGGTCAACTTTATAATTATTAATATCTTCAATTAATTTTGCAGTTCCTTTTAAGGCATCTCCTGAATACGCTTCAGTTCCTTTAATAATATTTGGAAATGCGTACGTAAACCCAATTCTCGCTCTTGTTATTTTTTGTTCTTCGTTAGTTTGCGGTCTATAATAACCTAATTTTTCGCCTGTTTTAGGGTCTGTTTTATAATATTCATTTTTACCTAAGTTAATTGTTGTTGTTGCTCCGCGTTTTTTAGCATCAATCAAATCTTGATAATCTTGTGCTCGAGAGTAGTTTCCAGCCGCTTGATATTCATCACGCTTGTTTAATAATTGGTCTAATGGTAATTCTTTTTCTTTAACAGCGTTGCTTAATGCTTTTTTGGTATTTTCTTCAGCTTCTTTGTCGCCTATTTCTCTGTAATGCCTTAAATCTTCTAGAATTCTACCTTCTTTGCTTTGTGCTTTATAAGAAATGCCGTTGACACCTTGCGCGCCACCTAATGACTCAATGGTTGTCTTGGTTGCGCCACTTGGTAATGTGGTTGTAACAATCTGACGATTACGTGGGAAGTCATTATAACGCTTGATTCCAGTGCCTGGGGCCATTTTTTCTATAATCGCCCTGTGTAATGGGCTTTTTAAATAAAGTTCGTCAGCGCCAGCGTTTTGCGGATTAAATTTATCAGTGTTGTAACCTTGTTGCTGTAATTGTTCAACATAGGATTGTGCTTGGGCTGGCTGGGCTTGAGCTGGTTGTGCTTGTGGTGCTTTCGTTACAGGCATACGCGCTGACAAACCTTCAGACAATTCCATACCCATAGGTCTTCGTAAATAATCTGGAGCTTCTGCTGTTTCTAATTGTGGCGCTAACTCCATAGCCATTGGTGTTTGTGAGTATTGTGGCGCAAATAAATTTTCCTGTATAGGACTGTAGCCTTCAGTAGCATTAATCATAGGCTCTTGTTGCGGCATTCTTGTTTGTGGCTGTTCTTCTACTAAATTAGACAAGTATTCAGGCATAGCTTTACCAGTAAGCATTTGCGTAAATTCCGGCACAACTGGCTCGCGTAATGCGCCTTGTTGTTGTACAGTATTAATAGCTGCCTGATGCGCTTGCTCATGTGTTGCGCCTTGGTTTTTAAATGCGTTATAAGCATCTTTGTAAATGTTTAAATCCATTTGAGCGCGCTCATTCATCATGCGCTGATGTGATTGCGATAAACCTGCTGTACTTAATTGTGACTCCATTAACTGAGGGTAATATTTATTAACCATGCCCTGATGTTGTAAAGCTGCCAATGCTTGGTCGTATTTGGTTTTAGCCATAGGCTCAGCATATTTTGCTTCAACGCCACGAATCTTGTTGGCAAGTTGATTAGACAATAATTGTTGCGCTAATTGCCGAGGGTAGCCCTGTACGTTTTCGATGTTGCTACGAAAGCCTTGCATCATTGCTTGGCCTAAGTCAGGTACAGCACCAGCTTCTTCAGCGGTGCCTCTGATTTGCCCTGGAATGCCAGGTAAATTAAATCCGATAGCCATTATCTACCTCCCATCGCGTTACCCATCATAGAACCAAAGTAACCACCTAAAGGCCCTGCTGCTAACGTACCTAAGCCACCAAATAATTGCCCCATGCCTTGGCCGCGCTGTTGGTTGCGCATCGCTTTTTCCATTGCGCCATACTGCGCTTGCTGGCCAAGAATGCTGCCTAACATGTTGCCATAACCAGTGCTTGCATCATAACCCATTTGGTTAATACCGCTTAAACCTGATAAGCCTGTGCCATACAATCCCATCATGCTGGACATGTAATCACCAAAGTCCTTTTGTGCTAAACCACCTGCAACGTCAGCAGACTGTAATTGTGCTTGTGGGCTACCTGCCATGCCACCTGCCGCTGCTTGATTGCTTACAGCGTTCATAG
This sequence comes from Flavobacterium sp., assembly GCA_018883065.1. Lineage (GTDB taxonomy): Bacteria > Bacteroidota > Bacteroidia > Flavobacteriales > Flavobacteriaceae > Flavobacterium. Next base: position 13,254 of record VEQT01000052.1, on the reverse strand, counting down.
CCTGTTTAAGGGCTGTTTGATAGCCAGGTGATTCTTTGTAACCACCAGCTAGTTTATTGTAAACATCACCAGTTGAGCCGGTTAGCTGGCCGTATTGCCCCATTAACTGACCCATGGCGTTTTGCCCTGCGTTCATGTATGGCTGATAGTATGGCTGCATAGCGCCAGGTATTTGATTAAGATACTTGTTGGCTTCTTTAGCAATTCCAGGGCCACCACTAAATAAGTTATACAGGCCGCCACCAATGCCAGCAGCGCCAGAGCCATAGCCGAACATGTTTAGTAGTTTAGTGATTTGCTCGTCTGACATTTGATTTTGTGCCATGATATTTCCTCATACAATTAATTTTTTGATTGGCTTGCCTGTGATAGCAGGGTCTTCCACGGTCGCCCATATTTGCTTTAAAACAGTGTCATAAAACATTGTACCAAAAGCGCATGTATATTGGTTTTGTGCGTTTTGATTTGCAACAATAGCGTCAATTTGCGTTGTTGTTAAGCTAGGCAAGACAACGCCTTCTGAGCCAAATAAGCGTTGCAAGTTACCAATTAATCCCTGTCTAAAAGTTAATTCATCATCAGTAGGAATTCCGTCTTGTTCAGTAATTTTGCCCATCGGTAAACTTGGTATGCGTATTGGTAAGTCTGTTGCCATTATTGATATGCCTCCACAATTCCATCAAAACATACAAACCTACTGTAACCAATAAACCGTAATTGGAATGTCGCGTCATTAGCTATGCCTAAGCGTTGCCAAATTAAACGGCTTGTTCGCTTGCCTGTTGGGTTCATTGGCACTGGGTAAGCGTTACCAAAAGATTCAGCGCCATCACGTGATATTGCTAAAAACACTTGATTAGATGCGTACTCATTATAAGCGGTAGGCGTTAATACTTTTTCGGTTATAAGTTTTTGGCCGATTTCGGTTAATATTTTTTTACCTGATTCTGTCGTAATATATTTGTAGCTTGAAGTGAACGCAATTGGCGTATATGCAATGTTATTTGGTTCGCCATTTTCAATGGTGAAGCCTAGACTCTTGCAAATAAAATATCGTTGGCTTGGTATACGCAGAGGTGGCGTAATCCGTATGCGTGGTATAATTCGAATACCAGTATTGCCTAGGCCATATTGCGCATTAGTATATTGTGTGCCAAAACGATAGAGGTTGCCGTCTTTTAAACTCACGAAGTAATAATTATCAAGAAAAAACACAACTTGTCTTGCTGGATGATAATTAAGGTTTTCATCAGTAACTGTAAAAAACAATTGCGTATTAAAGTCGTAAGCAAGTGTTAAGTTGTCATCAGGAAAAGTGAATTGATAAAGCAAATGACCATCTTGTTGAAACAAAAAGCCAGTGCAATTTTGTGGATTCTTTAATTGGCTTAAACGATAATCAATACCGTCAGTTGATATTTTTTTAATTGCACTGCCAGTTGCCATCATTAAGATGGGGCCTGATTGCTCGTTGACTGCAAGCCATACCACAAAGTTATCAAGCTCTGCAATACTAGATGGATTTAAGCAGCCATAGTCAATGTTAAATGTGGAGTTACGTTGATAAGGAAATAATGCTAAGCCGTAGTCAGTCCATGTTTCGGCAACATTTGAACCCATGACAACAATATTGTTACCACCACCTGGAACAGGAACTACAGCTTTAATTCGCCCAGGCTTAGATTGTATCTTACCTACACGATAAGCATCATTAGGTTGTGGCCATGCTGTTGCAGATGTCGCATCATTAATATTGGACAATATCCAGTCTTGTGTGTCGTTGCACGCAACAATAAACCTGCCGTTTTGAAAGGAAATATACCCAGGACTTGTGTAATAAAAGTTTAACTTGGTAGCAGGCGCTTGTGATGGTAGATTTGACCAAAAGATATTATTAAACCAATCATAAACATAGATAAACGAGTTATCAGTAATGCAAATCTGTGCGTTATTGTTTTCAGAAATGTATACATCACCACTACTTGTGCCTAATTGCGCACCTGCAATAATTGTTGTTTGTATGCTGCCAGTTATCTGATTGCGTACACTTTTATAAAGTTGATTGCCAATCACAGACAACATGAATTGCCCTGTAAAACTTGAGTATAAACCCCGACCAACTGTTTCAGATATTTCAGATACAACTTTGTAGCCAGCGTATGGCACTAACGCGTTATCACTTACAATGAAATTAAAGGTTTGTTCGTCGGATATTTTATTGTAACGACCAAAATTGTTTCCTCCCACTATCTTAAGCGGAATTTCTTGTATTTGCTGTACCGCGTTTGGTGCTGGCATAGTACTCTCTTATAGTAAAATAACAATACAAATTGATTAAAAAGGAAACCATCCTTTGGAAAGGTTGATGGCCTGCCAGTCCCAAGGTGACTGTCCTGAAAAGAATGTTAATTTCTGCATCGATAAGTCTGGCGGACTTACATCAAGGATTAAATCTTCCATAGAGCGTAATTTAGTTTTGGTTTCATCAGGTAAGGTAGCACCCCAATCTGAGCAAATGTATTGAGCCAATTGATAGCGCAAGAACTCAATGTAAAAAGCATCGTATTCAAGGCTTAAGTCTGTATCTAAATCAACGTCAGTTAAACCGAATTTGCCGCTTAATTTGAGCTCGTAATTACCTTGTGGGACAAAGTATAAGTAAATTCGGGAACCACCTTTCTCGCGTTCTACGCGATATGAAAACGGTAATGATTGTATGCCGTCAATGCGTGCTGTATCGAAAAATTGCTTACGGGTAAGCTCAGCCATTGGATAACGAACAGGCCCTATGTTGTAGGTCATTGCATCCACATAGATTAATCTTTCGATAAAGTACTCATCTTGCCCTGCTGTTAATGTTAAAGCATCTCGTTTGAAATAAGGTATTTCTCTTAAGTCGGTGCTTTTAAACTGTAACAGTGCGTTAAGCAAAAAAAGGCCATCAGTGATTTGCTCATCTGACGGCACTTGTAATCCTCTAGCTACTACTTGAGACAGATAGTATGCCCTTGTAATCAACATTCTTGCTGTGTAAGCCATAATACCTGTCTCCTAGTGTTAGATTGCGAATTGGTAACCAGCTACGTCTAATTTCAATGCGCCAGCAGATACTTTGTATTCTACTTTAGCATCGCCAGAATCTAAGCGAGACATTACTAAGTCTTGTGACGCAATAGCGCCAGCCCTTTGTCCAATTACAGTTACCGCATCACCAACAGCGCCAAATGGTTGTAAGTTTTCAGTATCACCAGCGGCTGCGGCAGTAAAAGTAGACTGTAAAAATACTGGGGTGTTTTGTACGGCAGGAACTAATGCGCTTAAGTCAACAGCGGTATAAGCAGCGGCAGCACCGGCAGCCAATACTTCTTGAGGCGCATCAAACATAAAAGTACGCCAGCTAGATTTGTCATCAGTCCAGAAGCCTTTTAATAAATGACTTGCAGCGTCAGTTGCTACATAACCAATTAAGGCATAAGCACTGTAGCCGTAAGGCATGTAAGGGCTGTCTAGTAACGATAACATTGCACCTACGCTACCTGCACCTGTTGGACTAGAGATTAAATAAACTTTGTAAAGCTTGCTAGCGCCTAGGGAGCCAGTGTCTAAGCCATTTAAACCAGTTACGGTCGCGTCAATGGTGACGGCTGAATCTAATCTGATTTGAAAAGTTTTAGATGAATCTAAGATGCTACCAACAGCAACATCTAATTTGGTATTTGGAGTAACGGCATTGCTGCTTAATCCTAAGCCATAAGCGTAGGGAAACAAAGCTTGGTCGTATGATACGTATACAGTCATGATTTTATTCCTCTTTTTGTACATCAGTTCTGTGATGCTCTCGGTGATGAAACCTACATAACCATCTTACATCTAACGGCTTCATGTAGTCATCATGATGAGCTTCTATTTTTTCTTTTGTACCGCAAACTTCACAAGGTTGTCTAACTAAAATACCTCTTGCTATGTAAGTTCTTATTAATGCTCTAACACGATGTTTTAAAATTGCATCATGATTTAACATAGACCCAAGCTTGTACTGCAATCGAACGTGTTCTTGTTTTGGGTCAAGAATCTGTTTGGTATTTTCAGCTCTTTTTTTGCGAAGCCTTTCATTAATTTTATCTTTTTGTTCTCTTGTAAGTGGAAAAATTTCACGCCTTTCTTTTGAGCGTTTGGATAAACATTCTCGACAATAAGCTTTGCTGTATGAAGCTCTTTCATTGCCGCATGGACATTTTCCTGTTTGATGCTTTTTGGTAATGCCTTTGGCAATTCTATTGGCATTATCTTTTTTACGTCTACAAGCATTACAGTACCCATATTCACGCTTTTCCTTTAAGGAGCCGCAATCGTAACAATATAAGCTTCTGCCGCTACCATAAGGCTCAAGACCTGCTGCTTTACGTTTTTCAGCTCTTTTCCTTTTGTTAGCTTCACTTTTACAAGTTTTGCATCTACTTTCATTTTCACGACCTGGCTCTTTTTCTTTTTTACACGTAGAACAAAAAATACTTCTTCCCATTAATTTTACTCCTGTTATACTTGGGGTATAACAAGAGTATCATATTAAAGAGGAAAAGCATATCTCATGCAATTTTCTGCTACTAATGTTGATCCAAAAATCACATCACGCACGTAACTCCGATTGTTCAAACCAAACTGCGAACCAAAGTAGTGTCTAATAGACGCGCCCGAGTCACTGTCAACAGTGGTTACTGTGGTGTAAGGAGACTCATCTGGTAAGCGTGGCATAGCCATGTAGAACTGGTCGCCTGACATCAAAATACCTGCACGATGCGAAGGCACTGGAGTAACAGTCATACCAGCTTGAATGGCTGTGTTCAAGTTCTGGTTTTGGTTACCGGCCGATACTAAACCAACATCGTTGATGGTTTGTAATTGAACTGTGACTTGATTACCAACGCTTGCAGCATCAGCAATAGCTCTGAACTGCACAGGTTGTTGAGATGGCTTGTGGCCAATGAAGGTTAAGAAACGTAGATTTGGTTTACCAACAACACCATCGTTGAATTGGAATAAATCACCAGCTTTAACAGCATTTGCATCGTTACCAACAGAAGCATCAACAGTAAAAACAATGCTAATAATGTTAGCGCCAGTTGGGTCGTTAACTGAAAAAACAGTCATAACATTTGCGGGAGCAGCAGCTTCAGCAATAGAGCCTGACACATGCACTGGTAACAAGTTAGATTGATGCCAGTCAGTGTTAGCAAACTTACCTAATGTCCAGCTTTGCGCCAAATCATCGTTTCGGTCAATTGCAAACTGATTCAAACCTGAGCCGACAATGGCAGGAATGTTAGCAACTGGTAAAATCGCTGTCATTTTGTGAGTAGCTGCACCAAAATCTTCAAAGTTAGCTACAGATTGTGCTAATTGTGTAAAGCTATTAATAGGCGTAATTCCATCGCCGTAGAAACGGAAAGGGCCGGACTTGTATTGAACCTGACCAACGTTAGGTGATTGTGGGTCGTTAATGGTAACACTAGAAGTAAAGTTCTTAAGAATGTCGGCTTCTACTACAGTACCTAATTCTTTCATTGCTGCCATGCCGAAGCGGTCAAGGTACTCACGCACGTTAAAGATAAACTGTTGGTCAGTATACCCTTGTGACACGTTAGCTGCTTGTGAGCAAATTAACGATTGTACGCGCTGCACAGAAGGTTGTTGTGTAATAATAAGACCAGGATAGGAAATCATTCTTGGTGTGGTATCGAAGGTTACAGTGTCACCTAAGTTAGATGGCGCTGTGGTATTAAAGTCTTTAAACTTTTTATTGGTTAAAGAAATACCGACGAAACTATTAAGTAACCAAGCAAGCTCGGCTTTTTGATAGGTTTGTACTGTTTGAAGTACGTTGACTGGTGTAGCTGGCATAATTGCACTCTCCGGTTAAAATAATAAATCTTTTCAACCGGAAAGGACAACAGAGGACGGTTAGCCCTTAAACATCTTTCTATAATCAGCAACCGACATACTACCGTTATCCATTCCGGCACTTGTCGAAGGTTTTAGCTGGGCGTATGGGTCTCTTGCTTGAGCTTCCTCAACTTTAGCTTGTTGATTCTGCTTGATACTTGCTGATAGCTTCTGCAAGTTCTTTTGTGCAAGATAAGGCTGGTCTTGAATATCAGATAATATCTGTGACAGTTTATAAGGATTATCTAATACTTCTTTCATTATTTCGCCTGTGTTTTCAAAGTCATTTACCATGCCGATAAACGCATGAATACGTGGGTCGCTATAATTTAATTGATTCAGCTCTTGTTCTAACCCTGGATATTGTTGTTCAGCCACTTGCATCTTTTGAACAAAACTATTCACCATTTGCTGTTGTTTCATTTCAGCTAATTGTGACTGGATATGTTCTTGGGTAGCTCGTGTTGCCTGTTCTTGAATCATGCGCTCAATATCGGCTTGTGAAAACTGCTGCATTCCACCAAGACTTGATGCTTGCTCTTGTGGCTGCTGCTGTTGCTGCTGTTGCGCTTGTAATTCTTGCATGGCTGCCTGTCTCCCTTTTTCGAAAGCTTTTTCCCTTTCCCGCTTAACGACATCATTCATTTGTATTTGATTAAATCTAGGCTTTTGAACATCGTCAACAGGAGCGGTATCTTGCTCTTGTACTTCAGGATTATCTTGTGTATCAACAATATCTTTTACATCTTCCATAAAACCCTCGTTTTTGACTTCTGTCGGCGTCACCGTAATCTAATACTTTAACGCGGTATAATCGCGCCAATGTTGTCGTTTGGGAACGTAATACTCCAATTATTCGTCATAAGTGCAATTTGTGTCAAGTGTTAACTATTTGCATTGAATGACTTAAATATTCTTTCATTATAAATTTTGCGTAATGCTACGTTTAAAATATGGGCAATATTCTTTAAATGAGCACGATAGTTATAACTATGCCAATACTCATCAAGTATAGGCTTTACCATGCTTAACGGCACTTTACCATGTCTTGTATGCCCACAAAGTATTAGCAAAATACGGTATTCAGATTCGCGTAAACAGCCTGCAAATTTATTTAGATATTCTAAATCTTCACAGGCTTTTAAAATTTCATCAAAATCTTTCATGATTAGTATTTCGATTTTTTAGGTTTCTTTTTAGATTTGCCGGCAACGCTTAAGGCAATTGCCACTGCCTGTTTTTGCGGCTTGCCGCTGGCCATTTCTGTCTTTATGTTTTTAGACACAGCAGCTTTGCTTTTTCCTTTAACTAACGGCATGATTTTTTTCCTTTCATGGCTTTTTTCATCATAGCAGTGTCTTCTTTAACGTCTTTCTTTTCAGATTTTTTAATCATTTTAGAAATTAGTTTTTTGTCTTGCGCGACATCCATGTGCTTACTTGTTTTAGCTTTTGCTTTCATGATTAACCCTTGTTAAAAAGTTCAGATACAATTTTATTGCGTTGGTCTTTATTAGCACCGTCGGTGACTTTATACATTGTTTGCATAATTTCACTTCTAGTGTAGCCGTCACGCTTTAACTTCTCAATACCACCCTGCTGGGTAATGTGGTGCTCTGTAATTCTATACTTTTTCATTTTCCTCTCCTTGTGTTAGTTCTTTCATGCCTTTGCGCATATCTACATGGTGCGCTTCTGCTCTTTGACGCACTTCAGCCATCTTGGCCGCTGTTTCCAAGGCGTGCACTTCCAAACTGGTCTGTGACTCTTCGAGACGTACAGCGCTGTCAATTTGCGCCTGAGATACCTTAGCTTCTGCTTCTAATATCTTAGCGTCGGCAAGCTCCTTCTCGGTGCTTAAGCGCGCAATTTCAAATTGGTTTTCGATTTCGTTTTGCTGTGCTTGTGTCTGCACTTTCATTAACTCTGCCTGCGCCCTAATCATTTGCGGATTGTTTTGAGCGGCTTCTTGCTGCATCTGCATCATTTGCTGCTGCTGTTGAGCTTGCTCTTGCAAGTAAGGGTCAATCGCCTGTTGCAGCCTATCAGCGCCATAGATAGTTAAGTTGCCAACTAAAATCTTGAGTCCTTGTGGACTATTCATAAACTGGCCAAATTGTTGACTAGCGTTCATTAAGGCTATTATCTGCTCAAGCGCCCTGTTCTTTTGAACTTGAAACGATACTCCAGCCTCTACGTTAACTTTAAGTGCTCGGTCGCCATAGTTAAGAACTGGCTGCCCTTCACTGTTAACGTCTTGATAGTATTGTTCGCCAGCGCTATCCATCAATGGAATGGTGCGTTTACCAATAAGATACTTAGGTATCAAATCGACAATGATGTTGCCAACTTGCGTTAATCCTTGCAAAAACCCTACGATGTATGGCATCGCAGCGGCATTCCCTTGCGTGGCGGATTCGATTACCGCCTTTCCTGATATCCTAGTCTCATCCTTGCCTACATTAGAGGCGTATGAGCCTAGAATAGTTTGCGTTGTTGGGTCGGTTACTTGAAATGCCCCCATGATTTCAGGAGGAGCACCAACGTTTACAACTTCGCGTATTGGGTCTGGAATTGCTTTGTTAGGGTCGTTTTCGTCGTAAGCGTTTACAACCACTGTATTGGCGCGCTGTATGTTATTAAGCGCTTCAACATAATCTTTTTCTTTGGGAATAGCTTCTTTTTTAACAATAAACTTGTGTTGTATTTGGTTTTCCAAGAAATTGGCTAAGCTAATACCTGCAAAGTTCTTCAAATCCTGAATACCACGAGCATGATATACGTATGGTCTTGTCATCTGGAAGGTATTGTTGCTTGTGCCCTCGGTAAGGATGATTGAGTTGCCATCAAAGAATACATAAGGTAAGTAGGTGTAATCGGTTTCTTCAAACTCTAATACCTGGTTTTCAATTAACCGATAACGTACAATCTTTTCAAGCATTGTCCAGCGTGGTTTACCAACAATAACTGGAAGCTGCTCAATGTAACCTTGCTTTTCCCAGTGCGCTGCCATGCGCTCATAATCTTTAACAGTCATGACGCGACCATCGGCTAATTGCACAATACGTTTACGGTATTTGCGTTTCTCAAAGTAATCACAAATCAGCACAATTTTAGAGTCATCGACGTTAGCATATGACCAGTTAAACCCTTCCATGTCGCGAATAAAGCTAACGCCTTTTAAGTCAACTTCAGGGTAATCGCGCTCAAAATCTGATTTAAGCATTGGGAATAGCTCAAAACAATAGTGGCCATCACCTTTGTGTGGGGCACGTGCTGCTGGGTCAAATCCACATAGTGTTGGGTCAAACACGCGTGTCAAATAGATTTGCTGATGAAAGCTCATAGGGCTTGCGTAATCCGTCCAAACTTTGGCAACACTGTAACCACCAGCTAAACAGTCTTTGTAAATATTGTAACTAAAACTGTCTTTGTTAGCTGTGTTGTAAACGTGCCTAATGTGGTCTTCGGTAATCTGTAACACTTGCGGGTCAACTTGTAAACCTTCAGCAGGGGACACAATAATACTTGGCTCTTGTTGCGCAAATTCGCCTAGTAATCGGGAAATGTATGCCTCGAGAATGTTAAATTCAAGCACTGGGCGCTGTAACTGTATCATCGCAGAGCGTTTTTGTTCGTTAATGGATTCTTTGAAAATGTACTTACGGAACTCATGGTAACGTTTGTAGTTTTTTTCAAAGTACTTGTAGGCGTTACGAACATCTTCCTTGATACGCTCTAGGCTATCACTAGCCTGTTTATTCACTTGAGCCATAGATTATCCCTCTTGCTTCTATTTGCGCCATTTGCGTTCTTAAGATTGTACCAGCAATTTGTTTAGATTGTGAATGATTTATTATTGCACTTACAGGCTGTGCAAATGTCAAACACAAGGAGTCGGCGCAATCGCTAGACCTAACGCCACGCTTCTTCATATCCTCTTTCTTTTCCATGACGAGGCGTGAATTGCTGTCTATGCGGTAACGTATGCCACATATGTCACTATGGAGTTCGTCTGTGTCTGGTATTTTAACTGGCGCGTCCATTAGCCATGCTTTTAATTCTGCCCACATTTCTGCGCGCTTATTGTTGTATTTGTATTGGTTTAATGGTGTGCTACCAGCATTTACACCAACCACAATTTCATCATGGCCTAATTCTTTCAAACGGTCAACAATACCAGCACCTAAACCACCTACGTCAACAAATACTTTAGCTGGACGCTCTTCCATGATTATTTTATGTACCATGCCGGTGATTTCCATGGTGTCTTTTTTAACATGTGTTTCAAGCTTGTATGCAATACGTCCACGCCTTCTGATAATAGCGGTTCTATCAGCGCCAAAACGAGCTGGGTCAACGCCAAGTAGTAAAGGCCCAACGTAATCATTGTAATCAGATTTACGTGCTTGCATAACAAGCTCTGTGTCAATAAACGTATTTTCACCAGATAACTGAAAGCTTTCAGCAGCACAACATGGGTATTCTTGCATGAACGACCGTTCGCCATCTGCGCCATTTACACTAAACTCCACTATCTTATTTCTACGCCACATGATTTGCTCAGGGGATAAGTTGTACTGCTCTGCTAAACGCTCTTCTTCTATGGTCATCAGGAAGTTGTCAGGAAGCGGTAACACATACTCATCTTGCCAATACCATGGCACAAAGATTGCAATAAACTCTGACTCACCTGATTCAGATTTTTGCCACATTTGATGAAAGAAATTACCAACGCCATTGGCTGTAGACTCTAAAATAATTTCAGTACCAGCAGCATTTGGAACCGCTTGGAAGATACCCTTAGCATGTTCACTAGCGTGCGCCCAAAAGGCTGCTTCAGAGCCGTGTAGTAGCTGAATCGTTGCTGAGCGACCTGTTGCTTGGTTTTCCGCAGTACCAAGCTTATAACCGCTATCTAACTTACCAAAGATGAGTTCCTTGGCATTAGACGTGGTAACTTCTGGTTTAATCAGGGCGGGAGTATTTTCATAGTAACGTTGCGCCATTTTATACAAGTTCTGGGTTGCATCCATCGCATGGGTAAGAATAAATGCTTGTACGCCTAGACGATGTATAACTTGATGATAAAACCTTGCCCCAATGTACGTAGACATCCCTTGTTGACGGCCTTTCAGTATCACGGCACGAACTTTTCCGGTACGTAATCGCTGCTCTTCTAGTTTAGCGTGAACGTATAATTGCGCTCTATTCAACGCAAAAGGTTCAATCTTGCCGTCTTTTGCTCTGATTTTAAGACATTTAGCCGCAAAGTGCTGAAAATTGTCTTTTAGCTTTTGGCGTATTGCCTTTTCTCTTTCATCCATGGCGATTATTTAGATAGTTTGGTATTATTCAGATTCTAACAAAAAGGAGCAATTATGACAGATGATTTTAAAAAAGAGCTTGGTGATTTTGTTAAGAGTTTATTACTTGCAAATATTGAGTCGATTGCAGAATTTGTAATTAAGTCTGGGATAGAAGACCAAGGCGCTGCAATATTTAAGGGCTGCGAAACGTTAATCAACTCATTGTTTGTATCTACACTATCGTTTTTTATACCTGAAGAAGACCGCGATAAAGTTGCTACTGAGATGTTAGCTATGATGAAAGATTTTAGCGTTGTGTATTTTGAAGCAATTGAGCGAGGTGAACATGTTGAACATTAATAACACCTACGATGACCTTACAGAGCAGTTAAACAAGTTTGCTGACTACATTAAAACCATCAATGTACATAGTCACCCAGAAGTACATCAACGTAACCTTAAGCATCTTATCAGGCTCATTGACTACCGTTATATTCCAGAGATTGCATACTTGATTTCAGAATCTAGAAGATACATACATCTTCAAGAACATGAGTAATGATTTTGTAAATAATAGTTAACCGTGATGCGCAGAATTACTGGGTTAAACGGTTAATAATCCAGAATAGCCGACACAATAATCTAGAATAGCCGAATTATGAAAATACTAATAGCTTGTGAGTTTAGTGGTGTTGTCCGTGAAGCCTTTGCACGCAAAGGTCATGATGTCTGGTCTTGTGACTTACTGCCTACTGAGCAACAGGGGCAACACATACAGTGTGACGTATTAACCATACTAGATAATAACTGGGACATGATGATTGCATTTCCACCATGCACGCATTTGGCTGTATCCGGGGCTAGATGGTTTAAAGATAAGAAACAAGAACAAGCTGAGGCAATACAGTTTTTTTTTAAATTAGCCAACGCTAACATACCTAAAATAGCTATTGAAAATCCTATTGGCATAATGTCAACGCATTACTGTAAACCCAATCAAATTATACAGCCGTGGCAGTATGGTCATGGTTAAACCAAGGCGACATGCCTATGGTTAAAGAACTTACCTAGCCTTACGCCAACCAATATTGTATCTGGCCGAAAGCCACGTATACACATGATGCCACCTAGTAAAGATAGATGGAAGCTAAGAAGCCTTACATACCAAGGCATAGCTGATGCTATGGCAGCCCAATGGGGATAGTTATAACAACATCGTGGTCCGTATTAGAGTAGTAAAGATGTGGTAATAAATTAAACAGTGATTGGGTAAATTGAAATTTTGGTTGGATATTTTTTGGTGGGTGGTTAATTATTAAACATTGTTTTAATGTGTGAAAATTGGTATTGGGGTATTATGGGGGGGTACTATAAATATAAATTTAAGTTTAAAAAGGGCAACCGTTTTCCTACAGACATTTCCATTCAGTCTCATTTCTATAAAAATAATCCAAATCTTATACAAAAGGGCGTTAATCCTTCTGCTAGCTTGCTATGTCATGCGCAATCATCATAATCATTGCACCACACCACATCATTCCAAGTACTTGAGCTATTGATAACATCACTATCTCCGATTGTTTTATAATCACTGTCTATGCGAGCATTATATAACTACTAGCATAACATGTCAACACGTAACATCACATAATCGCATAATAATATAAGTATTGTCATCTGTAGATTTATCCCCGATTAACTAAAATATTGGCTTCCGTAGAAGCGCTCTATTGAACGATTAACATTGTCCTAATGCATTTGTATGGCTAAATGCAATCGTTGCTCTAATCGCTTGTATTGCGTTTACTGTACAATAGACGTAAAAAAAGCCTCAAAAGAGGCCCAAATTCGATGTATTTTCGCTATTCTAATTCTTTCAGCGCATCTTCATGCTTAACTGTAACTGTCTGCTCTATCTGCTGTTTATCGCCATAAACTTTTGGAATTAGCTTACAAGCTATCCATTTTCGAGTATCAGCTATTAATCTTTGACTTTGCGAATAACC
>VEQT01000081.1 GCA_018883065.1 Flavobacterium sp. | reverse complement strand
GTTGTTAACTGTGGCAGTTGTCAATACCAGCGGGGAAATACAAGAAGCATTTTATAAAGGAATGGGTGTTGCCTTTAAACAAGCCGCTCAATTTGTAAACGCTGCGGGAATTGGTTCGGATTTTAAACCACGAATGGATCAAATCTACCTTGCCGTTAACCAACAAAATTGGCCTAATGCCTATGATTTTGAGCAGCCCTATTTTAGGTTAGATTAAATTGCAAACAAATTGAGGAAACAGTATGGGCCAATCGTTTTATTGCATTAGTTTTGCAAAAACCTACTTAGCACGATGCCTTCAGCTCATTTTGACCAAGACTTTGAAGATAAGAAAGAACTCTATGGCTACCAACAGGGTGATATCGATGCTATTTTTGAGCGTTTAGAAAATAAACCACCCAATTATCATTTGCTCTACCAATTGCCCACGGGCGGTGGGAAAACAGTAATTTTTTCTGAAATCGTTCGGCGTTATCTTACCCAAAACAACAAAAAAGTAGTCGTGTTAACCCACCGCATAGAGCTGTGTAAACAGACTTCAAAAATGCTCAAGGGTTTTGACGTACGCAACAAAATCATCAACAGTAAAATAAAGGATTTACCCGATCAGCATGATTATTCTTGTTTTGTTGCAATGGTCGAAACATTAAAAAATAGAATCAACGACAACAAATTACATTTGGATAATGTTGGATTAGTAATAATCGATGAAGCGCATTACAATTCCTTTCGAAAATTATTAAGCTCGTTCAAAAACGCATTTATCTTGGGTGTTACGGCCACACCATTAAGCTCGAATATCAAAATGCCGATGCATGAAAATTACGATGAATTGATTGTGGGCGATCCAATTGAATCACTCATTCAAAAAGGATATTTAGCTCGGGCAACTACCTATAGTTATGATGTTGGCCTTACCTCCTTGAAAGTTGGTATTAATGGGGATTACACTGTAAAATCATCCGATGACTTATATTCCAATATGGTCATGCAAGAAAAATTGTTACATGTCTATACAGAAAAAGCTTTGGGTACCAAAACCTTAATTTTTAATAATGGAATAAATACATCACTCTACGTATACGAAACCTTTAGAGAAGCTGGTTATCCCATACGACACTTAGACAACACCAGTTCTGCCGAAGACCGAAAAGCAATACTTACTTGGTTTAAAAAAACACCCGACGCAGTACTTACTTCAGTAGGAATTTTGACTACTGGATTTGATGAGCCCACTGTGGAAACTATTATTTTGAATCGGGCAACCAAGTCGCTTACCTTGTATTTTCAGATGATTGGACGAGGTTCTCGTAAACTCGCCAATAAATCAGAATTTACGGTTATTGATTTGGGCAATAATGCAGCCCGATTTGGCTTGTGGAATGAGCCTGTTGATTGGCAACATATTTTTAAATCGCCAGAATATTACTTAGAAAATTTGCGCGATGATGTTGATATTGAACTGCATTTTAAATACGAAATGCCACCTGAACTGCGCGCCAAGTTCAAAAATACGACAGACATATCATTTGATGTAGATAAAGTGCACAAGGAAATCATTTCTAAAAATTTGCGTTCTAAAGTGGTTATAGACTTATCGCTTAGTCAGCATGCACGAATGTGTATAGACAATTCGTCTGATTTAACTGAAGCCAAAGCGTTGGCTAAAGAATTACTTCCTGATATTGAAAGCCGAATGAAACGCTATGCCAATTGCTTGAGTCATTGTTCAAAAAATTACCGTGAATGGTTAATTGACGATTATACACGTAATTTAATTGTATTAATTGCTAAGCTAAATCGTGAACGCCTTGATGATTAATGTGTGTTAAACCATTCCTATAAAGAATGATTTTTCAACTAAACAAGTAACAAACCCAAACAAGTTGTAGGATTTTACTCGAAAAAAATCATGTTTTTTCTTTTAAATAGCAATTTGCGGGTTATATTTGCACGCGTAAATTCATTTTGCTCTTACTTGTCTTTATACCACGCAAACAGCTAGTTATGAAAAAGAAATTGGATGTGATGATGATATTTGAAGGAACTTATCCGTTTAATGGGGGGGGAGTTTCTACATGGGCACATATTTTATGTGACAAAGTGAAAAATGCCAATTTTACTCTTTATTCTGTAAATGCCAATTTCGAAGAAAAACCCAAATATGCATTAAATAAATCAGTTAAAAAGGTAATTCAATTACCTATGTGGTCACCTTTAGAAATCAATGAGTTAGATATTTCTGAAAAAAAATTTTACAAAACTGTTTCTCGTAAAGTTAAGAATGATGAAACAGCCATAGTTTCTACTTTTGTACCCCTTTTCGAAAAGTTAATACAGCTGATATTCACAGAAAATGCCAATGTGCATGAAATTGATGCAACCGTATACCACATGTGGCTTTATTTTCAGAAGCACGATTACAAAAAAACGATGAGCAGTATGCCTGTTTGGAAAGCTTTTCAGCAAAACATAAACCACACAATAAATCAAGACAATCACTATAAGGCATCCCTTTACGATATTACGGTATCTATGCGTTGGCTGTATCGTTTTTTGATGCCTATTTCTGTTCAGGTTCCCAAAATGGATGTGTCGCATATATCCTTGGCAGGATTTCCAGTTATTCCGGCATTAATTCTTAAATACAAATATGGAACACCCATTGTAGCTACAGAACACGGGGTGTTTATTCGGGAGCGATTAATTGCAATCAATTCGTCAGAATTTTCTTTTTTCTTGAAGAATTTCTTGATTAAATTTTCAGAGTGCATTACCAAATTGGCTTACCACAAAACGGATGTAATTTTATCGGTAAATAAATTCAATCTCACCTGGGAAAAGAAGTATGGCGCTGATCCCGATAAAATTAACGTGGTGTACAATGGTATTGACCATACGCTTTTTGTACCCACGCCAAAACCAGTTCAACTTCAAAATACGCCTACTGTTGTTGCTGCTGCCCGTGTTTTTGAATTAAAGGACATTCATACCATGATTCGCTCTTGTGCGGTAGTCGCCAAAGAAATACCCAACGTTAAGTTCTTGATATATGGAGATAACAATGCTGTTCCTGCATATACCCAGTCGTGTAATGTGCTTATTAAATCCCTTAAAATAGAGAAGAACTTTATCTTTGCAGGTCACCACAACAATCCGCACGAATTGTATTGCGAAGGAGATCTTTCAATTCTAACCTCTATTTCAGAAGGTTTTCCTTACACGGTAATTGAGTCCATGAGCTGTGGAATACCGGTAGTAGCCACAGATGTGGGTGGTGTTACTGAAGCATTAACCGATGATTGTGGCATGATTTGCAAACCAAAAGACTATGAGGGTATCGGAAAAAGTGTTATTAAATTACTAAAGGATAAAGATTTGCGAGAAAAAATGGGCGTTGCTGCCAGAGCACGAGTAATCCAAAATTTTACCATCAATACGTTTATTCACAACTACGAAGCCACTTACAATTTTGCTTATTTGGCTTCAAAATCTAACAATCCCAACTACAGTAAAACCTTGCTTAAAAAAGCACTTGATGATTGGCATTAAACAAGTCTTAATTTATTCCACTTCAAGCAGATAAAAATCATCCGTTTTTCTTGCATAAGAACGATTCCGCTTGTATTTTCGCATCAGATTTTGAATTTACAAAATTTACTGCTCATGGAAAATCACTATAAGAACATTAGAGATCTTATACAAAGTGCTAAAGAAAAAATAGGCAAACCTGTTAGTAGTCAGGTGGTAGCGGCTACTATTGAATCTTTAGGTATTCGAGAAAAAGACATTTCACATGACTATGGGCTTGCGGATATCAAACAATTATCTGAACTCATTTTTTCCGAACTTCTTGCTGAAAATGAACTAGCTGAGTTAAAAAATGCCAAAGAATTAGAATTGGCAGAAAAAGAACCTGCTAAAAATGAACTCACCTCGTTTGTGTTTTTAAAAATTAAAATTTTCTTTGAATACTACACACTTGGATTGTTGCATTTGCTTCCAGTGTTTATTCAAATAGCAACGATTATTCTTTTTGGCTATTCATTATGGACTTGGGTAGGTTTTAACCCAATTCAATCAACAGCGGTTGTATTAGGTGTAATTATTGGATTAGTATCTAC
>VEQT01000051.1 GCA_018883065.1 Flavobacterium sp. | reverse complement strand
GTATTGCGTGCTGAATGATGTACTGAACGAAGAAAGCCGTTATTCATAGTACTATTCCCGTCGGTATGGTTACGGCTATGGCTATGGTTATGGCTACGGCTATGGTTATGGCTACGGCTATGGCAATTACTCAAATGGCTATCACGAAGTAGAAAAACCCGAATCATTTATTAAATCCATCTGGAGTAAACTGAAATCGTAAGATGCAAACAAAAATACTCATTACGGGAGGTGCAGGATTCATTGGGTCTAATTTGTGTGAATACTTTTTAGCACAAAATTATCTAGTGGTTTGTCTAGACAATTTTGCTACAGGACACCGACACAACCTTGTGTCATGTTTGTTGAATCCAAATTTTAAACTAATTGAAGGAGATATTCGGAACCTTGCAGATTGTCAATTGGCAGTAAATGAGGTAGACTATGTGTTACATCAAGCAGCACTGGGTTCAGTACCTCGATCAATAAATGATCCCATCACCAGTAATGAAGTGAATGTATCTGGCTTTCTAAATATGTTGGTCGCTGCCCGCGATGCAAAGGTAAAACGCTTTGTGTATGCCGCAAGCTCCTCTACCTATGGCGATTCGGCCAGTTTGCCCAAAGTAGAAGACGTGATTGGCAAACCGCTTTCGCCTTATGCAATTACCAAATATGTGAATGAATTGTATGCCGATATTTTCAGCAAAACCTATGGATTAGAAACCATTGGCTTGCGTTACTTTAATGTTTTTGGTCGTAAGCAAGACCCCAATGGTGCTTATGCAGCGGTAATCCCCAAGTTTGTGATGCAATTCATGAAATACGAAAGCCCTGTTATAAATGGTGATGGCATGTATTCCCGCGATTTTACGTACATCGATAATGTCATTCACATGAATGAATTGGCCATGACTACTCAGAATCCAGTTGCAATCAACACGGTATATAATACCGCATTTGGCGACCGTACTACTTTGAATGAATTGGTGAATTATTTAAAAGAGTTTTTGGCCGAATGGGATCCTAAAATTGCTTCAGTTCCTGTGGTGCATGGTCCCAATCGAAATGGTGATATTCCACATTCCTTGGCGAGTATTGATAAAGCCAAGAATTTACTGGGCTACAATCCCCAGTTCTCGATTAAAACCGGATTAAAAGAAGCCGTTGCCTGGTACTGGCAACATTTGAAATAAATTATTAACAGAAGTTAAAATGATGAAGATTACTAAAATTTGCTGTATCGGCGCTGGTTATGTAGGAGGCCCAACGATGGCGGTTATTGCTCAAAAATGTCCACACATTCAAGTAACTGTGGTCGATTTAAACGAACAACGTATTGCACTTTGGAACCACGAAGACGTGACACAAATACCCATTTATGAGCCCGGTTTAAGTGAAGTGGTTGCCGAAGCTCGTGGACGAAATTTATTTTTCTCTACCCAAGTAGACCAAGCCATCGACGAGGCCGAGTTAATTTTTATTTCTGTAAATACACCTACCAAAACCTATGGTTCAGGGAAGGGTATGGCCGCCGATTTGAAATACATCGAATTGTGTGCCCGACAAATTGCCCGCGTGTCTACCACCAATAAAATTGTAGTCGAAAAGTCCACTTTACCAGTACGAACCGCCGGTGCGATTAAGAGTATTTTAGATAATACCGGAAACGGTGTGCAGTTTCAAATTTTATCCAACCCAGAGTTTTTGGCCGAAGGTACTGCCGTCGAAGATTTGTTTCAACCCGACCGTGTACTTATTGGTGGTGATCCAACTCCCGAAGGCCAGCAAGCCATCGAAGCGTTGGCCTCGGTGTATATGCATTGGGTTCAACCCGATCGCATCATTCGTTCCAACGTGTGGTCATCCGAATTATCTAAATTAACAGCCAATGCTTTTTTGGCTCAGCGTGTTTCCTCAATCAATGCCATTTCTGAATTGTGCGAAAAAACAGGCGCCAATGTCAATGAAGTGGCCAAAGCGATTGGAATGGACAGCCGAATCGGGAATAAATTCTTGAAAGCATCTGTCGGTTTTGGCGGATCGTGTTTCCAAAAAGATATTCTGAATTTGGTCTACATAGCCAAATCGTATGGTTTGCACGAAGTGGCCGATTATTGGGAACAGGTAATCATCATGAACGACCACCAAAAACGAAGATTTTCAAACGCCATTGTGCGCACCTTGTACAATACCGTAGCCGATAAAAAAATTACCTTCTTGGGTTGGGCCTTCAAAAAAGACACCAACGATACCCGCGAATCGGCCGCGATTTATGTGGCTGACGACCTGATTCACGAACAAGCCCATATAGCGGTCTATGATCCCAAAGTAGAACAAGCTCAAGTGTTAGCCGATTTGAATTATTTGGAAACGCGATCTGCTGATCAAAACGAAAAATATACAAAGGTGTATACCGATCCGTATGCCGCTTGTAAAGGCGCTCATGCCATTGCCGTTTTAACCGAATGGGATGAATTTAAAAGCTACGATTGGCACCAGATATACAATTCGATGCTCAAGCCTGCTTTTGTATTTGATGGAAGAAATTTATTAGACAAAACGGCACTCGAAAAAATAGGCTTTGTATACCAAGCCATTGGTTCATAAAACAACAAAAAGATGAGTACAAAAATTGCTGTAATAGGTTTAGGGTATGTGGGATTGCCACTTGCGCGCTTGTTTGCGACTAAATTTCCCGTAGTAGGTTTTGATATCAATGCGACTAGAATAGCCGAATTAAATCAAGGAGAAGATAAAACCTTAGAAGTTGATTCAGCCGATTTGAAAGCCGTATTAGTATCGGCTCCAAGTGAAGCCAACGGCCTGTTTTGTAGTAATCAGTTGCCCGATATTGAACAGTGCAATGTGTATATCATCACCGTTCCAACGCCAGTCGATAAAAATAACCGACCCGATTTGACTCCCTTGTATAAATCGAGTGAGACCGTGGCCAAGGTATTGCGCAAAGGCGATATTGTGATCTACGAATCCACCGTCTATCCTGGAGTAACCGAGGAAGAATGTGTCCCAGTTTTGGAAAAAATTAGTGGACTCAAGTTTAACGTTGATTTCTATGCAGGTTATTCGCCCGAGCGCATTAATCCGGGAGATAAAGAACATACGGTTGAAAAAATACTAAAAGTTACATCAGGATCTACTCCAGAAATAGGCATACAAGTAGATAACTTATACAAAAGTGTCATTACCGCAGGCACGCATTTGGCACCCACTATTAAGGTTGCCGAAGCGGCTAAAGTGATAGAAAATTCACAACGCGACATCAATATTGCTTTTGTGAATGAATTGGCCAAAATATTCAATGTATTGGGCATTAATACCCAAGACGTTTTGGCTGCCGCTGCCACCAAATGGAACTTTTTACCCTTTAAACCCGGTTTAGTTGGCGGACATTGCATTGGTGTTGATCCGTATTATTTGGCACAAAAAGCACAAGAAGTGGGGTATCATCCTGAAATTATTTTGGCCGGCCGACGTCTAAACGACAGCATGGGCGAATACGTGGCCTCACAGGTTGTGAAATTGATGATCAAAAAAGGCGTGAGCATCAACGGTTCCTCAGTTTTGTTGTTGGGGATTACCTTCAAAGAAAATTGTCCCGACGTGCGCAACACCAAAATTGTGGATGTAATTCAAGCTTTACAATACTATGGCATTCAAGTGACCATTTATGATCCTTGGGCTAATCCTGCCGAGGTAGCACACGAATACAACTTAGTAACTTCTCAAACGCTACCTGCTGGACAATTTGATGCAATTGTATTGGGTGTGGCACACCAAGAGTTTTTGAGATTGGATTATAATCAATTTAAAAAACCACATAGCATTGTCTATGATGTAAAAGGAATATTAGGCGATGTAGCCGATGGAAAATTATAAAAATTCATGAAGAAAATCTTAATTACTGGAGGAGCAGGGTTTATTGGTTCGCATGTGGTACGTCGTTTTGTAACTCGTTACCCCAATTATCATATATACAATTTGGATGCCTTAACCTATGCAGGCAACCTCGAAAATATAGCCGATATTCAAGATGCACCCAACTATAGCTTTGTGAAAGGCGATATCGTTGAGGCTGATTTTATTGACGATTTATTTGCCACGCACCAATTTGATGGCGTGTTGCACTTGGCGGCCGAATCGCACGTAGATCGTTCCATTACCGATCCATTAGCATTTGTGAAAACCAATGTGATTGGCACCATGAATTTACTTAATGCGGCAAAAAAAATCTGGGCCAATGACATGTCTGGGAAACGATTTTATCACATCAGTACCGATGAGGTTTACGGTTCCTTGGGCGCTGAAGGCTTATTTACTGAAACCACAGCCTACGATCCCAATTCACCCTATTCGGCTTCCAAAGCGAGTTCAGATCATTTTGTACGCGCTTATGGCGAGACCTATGGTTTGCCTTATGTAATTACCAATTGTTCCAATAATTATGGACCCAATCATTTTCCAGAGAAATTAATCCCGTTGTTTATAAATAATATTATCGAGAAAAAACCATTGCCGGTATATGGCGATGGCAAAAACACGCGCGATTGGTTGTTTGTAGAAGACCATGCCGTTGCAATTGATTTGGTGTTTCATGAAGGAAAAAATCACGACACCTACAACATTGGCGGATTTAACGAATGGCAAAACATCGATTTGGTCAAATTGTTGTGCGGGCTAATGGATCAAAAATTAGGACGCGCAGCTGGGGAATCAGCCGAGTTGATTACCTATGTAAAAGATCGTCCCGGACACGATTTGCGTTATGCCATAGATGCATCCAAAATCAATACCGAATTGGGATGGAAACCTTCAGTGACTTTTGAACAAGGCTTGGCCCGCACCATTGATTGGTATTTGGCCAACGAAGCCTGGTTGAAAAACGTAACCTCGGGCGCCTACCAAAACTACTACGCCAGTCAGTACGCGTAGTGTAAACCAAAAAGGGTATGAGCCAACTCAAAAAAGGAGCCTTACTTTCTTATCTTTCCATTTTCTTGACCAATGGAATTGGCTTGTTGCTCACGCCTTACATTATTCATAAACTGGGTGACTCCGAATACGGATTGTATACCTTAATAGGTTCCTTGATCGCCTACATTGGCGTATTGGATTTTGGACTCAATAATACCATTATTCGATTTGTAGCCAAATACCGCGCTCAAAATGACAAAACGGGTGAAGAAAATTTTCTAGCCACTTCCTTGCTTATTTATTCAGCGATTTCTTTGCTTATTGTGGTTTCGGGAATCGTGCTTTATTTTAATCTTGACTCCTTATTTCCCAAATTGACCTCGGCCGAAATGAGCAAAGCCAAGCTCATGTTTGCCATCCTGATTTTTAATTTGTCCTTCGAATTACCGGGTGGCGCTTTTGCTGCCATTTGCTCGGCCTACGAACAATTTGTTTTTCCTCGGGCACTTAAAATTTCGGAGTATGTGTTGCGTTCGGTAATGGTAGTTGCGCTGTTGTGGAAAGGTGGAGATGCTTTGTCGATAGTGGTGTTGGATACTATTCTTAATTTTCTGGTAATTATAATCAGTGCCTATTACGTGTTTCGAAAATTGCGGGTTCGCATCCACTTACATGTGTTTGAAATGCCGCTTGTTAAAACCATATTTTCTTATTCGGTTTGGATTTTTGTCTATGCCATTGTAGGGCAGTTTCAGTGGCGATTTGGCCAAGTGGTGCTGGGCATGTTATCGGGCACCACAGCGGTAGCCATTTATGGAGTGGGCATTATGTTAGGCACGTATTACGGTGCCTTTTCAGCAGCCATTTCAAGTGTGTTTTTACCGCGTGCTACCAAAATGACCGTGCGCGATGCCACTCCTGCCGAACTCACCAACATGATGATTAAAATTGGCCGATTTTCACTTCTTATTTTACTGCTGATCTTGGGTGGATTTTTCTTGTTTGGACAGCAATTTGTGTTTTTATGGGTAGGCAAAACCTACAGCGATTCGTGGATTATTGCCTTTACCATTATGGTTTCGTATACGGTTCCCTTGGTGCAAACCTTTGCCAATTCGATACTCGAAGCCACCAATCGTTTTTACTTTAAGTCGCTCACCTATATTTTCTTTGTGGTGTTGGGAACTGCATTTGGTGCCTATTTGGTTCCCGCTTATGGCAGTTTGGGTTTGTTGTTTGGCTCTACCTTGGGATGGATCATCAGTCAAGTGGTGATGAATGTGTATTTTGAGCGTGTACTCAAACTCGAATTGGGTCGATTTTTTAAGGAAGTGAGCACAGGAATTATACCCGCTTTTATGTTATTGTTGTTTTTGGGCTATTGGCTCAATTATTTACCCGGTGAAAATTGGTTGAATTTGGTGCTCAAAATAGTTTTGTTTGTAGGGATGTTTGCCACAATCATGTATACGTTGGGACTCAATGCATTTGAAAGACAAACCGTTTTGGAGTTTTTCCCATTTTACAAGAAAAAAAAATCGAGCTCACCGGTCGACTAAAATAAATACTATATTCGTTTCTGTATTTTGATCAATTGATATTTACGCAGTTTATATGCTATTCAATTCGCTGTCTTTTGCGCTTTTTCTTCCTTTAGTTTTTTTGCTATATTGGTTTGTATGCAACAAAACGTTCCGGCTGCAAAACATACTTTTATTGGTGGCGAGTTATTTTTTTTATGGCTGTTGGGATGTCCGGTTTTTAGGGCTTTTGGCCTTTTCTACCTTTTTGGACTTTTATTCTGGCTTGCAAATTTACCAGGCCAAAAATGTTGTTTTGAAAAAATTCTGGTTTTGGACCAGTATCGGGCTCAATCTTGGGTTTTTGGGATTTTTTAAATATTACAATTTTTTTGTGGAGTCATTTGCTTCGGGACTCACTTCATTTGGGTATCACATTGACACCTGGACATTACAAGTAATTTTGCCCGTTGGCATTTCATTTTATACATTTCACGGACTTTCATATGTGATAGACGTGTACAAAGAGCGCATTACTCCCGAGAAAAACCCTGTTGATTATGCCGTATTTGTAAGTTTCTTTCCTTTGTTGGTGGCGGGGCCTATCGAACGTGCTACGCATTTACTACCACAACTCAAAAAAGAACGAAAGTTCAACTACAACCAAGCAGTCGATGGCTTGCGTCAAATATTATGGGGCTTATGTAAAAAAATCATTATTGCAGACAGTTGCGCACACTATGCCAATCTCATTTTTGATCACAGCGATACCTATAGCGGAAGTACCCTAGTAGTTGGAGCCGTTTTATTTGCCTTTCAGATTTACGGTGATTTTTCGGGCTACTCCGATATTGCGTTGGGCACCGCCCGTTTGTTTGGCATCGAATTGTTGCAAAATTTTAAATTCCCGTATTTCTCGCGAGACATTGCTGAGTTTTGGCGCCGTTGGCACATTTCGCTTTCGTCTTGGTTCAAAGACTATTTGTATATTCCCTTGGGCGGCAGTCAGGGGAGTACGTGGCTGCGTATTCGAAACACGCTGATCATTTTTATCGTCAGCGGATTTTGGCACGGAGCCAATTGGACTTTCATTATTTGGGGTGCCTTGAATGCCATGTTCATTTTACCCTCCATCATTTTCAAAACCAATCGAGCGCATTTGGCAATTGTTGCGCAAGGGCACATTTTTCCCACTTTGAAAGAGACCGCGCAAGTTTTACTCACCTTTACATTGACCGTTTTGGCTTGGATATTTTTCAGGGCCAAAACCGTTTCACATGCTGTTGATTATGTCGCCACCATCTGTTCTAAATCGGTTTTGAGCATACCCGAAGTAAAGCCACCACTTGTGTTTGCCGTATTGCTTGTGTTTGTTTTGATCGAGTGGAGGGGAAGAACCGAAAATTACGCCTTGGAGAAATTGGCCTTTTCAAAACCCAGATGGGTGCGTTGGGCATTGTATTTAGTGTTAATTGGTTGTTTGTTTCAGTTTTCGGGTGAGGAGCAAACCTTTATTTATTTCCAGTTTTAATGAAAAAATTTCTCACACAATTGCTTTGTTTTGGTTTGCTATTTCTTGCAATCGATCGCAGTTTGATTGTGCTAAGAAATTATGTGCCGCAACTCGAAGTCGACCAGCGTTTGGAACAGGTACTCCAAAAAAAATTGAAAGCCGATGTGTTTGTATTTGGTTCTTCTCGTGGCGCTAGAGATGTGATTGCTTCCCAAATGGGCGATTCGCTTCAGCAAAAAGTTTATAATTTATCTTACCCGGGTGGCGATATTGAGTTTCAATATTTTGTTTTGAAACAGCTTTTGAAAACCCAAAAGCCCAAAGTAATTTTGTTGGTGATGGATGAAAATACCGAAATTGGAGCGTCTGAAAACGTGCGGTATCGCTTGGATCGGTTGTATCCGTTGGTAAAATATCCGGCCGTACGTGAGGAACTCATTCGCAAGGGCGAAAAAAACAAATACCTATCGGAGTTGTTTATTTTACACCAACTCAACAAAAGTAATTTTGATTTGCGACACCGAAAACCGTCGCCCTTAGATACACCTTTGCCTTGCGGTTCGATGCCCATAACTACCCAAATGCCCAATTTTACGAAAAAATTTGACCCAGCTATTCCAGTTTATAATCCGCAAACAGAATTTGCCTCCAAACGCTATTATTTCAATCAATTTTTAAACGCTTGCGAAAAGGCAAACACCAAAGTCGTGTTGGTGTTTCCGCCCAATTTTTATGCGCCTTCACCTGCTTTTTATGCCCGAATGCAGCAATTGGCAAACCACCGGGCTTATCTCATGTGTTACAATTCGTATGATTTGCGTTATCAAAATCCAACCTATTTTAACGATAAACACCATTTACGCCAAAGTGGAGCACAACTATTTACCGCCGAAATAACCGGGTTTATTCGGGAACAACTAGTACTTTTACCACCAAAATATAACCCTTAGTATGGCACGTAAAATCCTTACCATCACCTGCCACAACGTCTACAATCATGGTGCGACTTTGCAGCAATTGGCGTTGCTCAAGCAATTAGAGACGATGGGGTTTGAAGCCACCACAATCAATTACACGCCCGATTACTTGAGTCAGCATTTCAAATGGACCAAGGTGTCCAATGCCTTTTTTGCCAAGAATAGGTTGTTGAAATGGATGTATTGGGTACTTAAGTTTCCCCAAAATGTATGGAACCGTCAACGCAAATGGCGCTTTGATGCCTTTGAATCCAAAACCTTGCGTATTTATCCAGAAAAATTTACCAGTAATGAAGCACTCAAAACCAATTTGCCCGAAGCCGATGCTTACATTTGCGGCAGCGATCAGATATGGAATTCCTATTTTCAGAATGGCAAAGATCCCGCTTTTTACTTGGATTTTGTACCCGAAAATAAACTCAAAATTTCTTACGCCGCCAGTTTTGCCATTGATGCCTTGGCCGAGGAACTCAAGCCTTTTGTAAAAGACAAAATTAGTCGCTTGGATTGGGTGTCGGTTCGAGAAGCATCAGGAGTACAACTGGTAAAAGATCTAGGAATAGAAAATGTTTCCCAGGTGTTAGATCCTGTTTTTTTGCTTGACCCAAGCTATTGGTACACCTTCGTGAAGCCTATTTCGGGGAAGTATATTTTTATTTATGATTTTGATTCCAACCCGGTGTTGCGCGAGTTTGCACTGCAGCAGGCCAAGGCGAGAGGACTTCAAATTTATACGGTGAACAACAACATTGGCTACGCCCATAAAAATTTCTATTTGTATGGACCCGATGTTTTTCTGTCACTTTTACATGGCGCCGAGTTGGTGCTCACCAATTCATTTCATGCAGTAGCTTTTTCGCTCATCTTTCAAAAGCAATTTCTTGTTTTTAATCGGGCCGAAAAAATCAATACCCGCATGCGAGATTTATTGGACTCACTCCATTTGTCTCACGTATTAGTGAGTAGTCTAGACGAGTGCAAATTGGCATTAGTACCCATAGAATACTCATGTGTTGCGGTAAAATTAACAGAAGCCAAACAGCGTTCTCAGGAATTTTTAACTACCGCTTTATCTACGTTAATCCCAAACTAAGATGGAACTCAGCAAACAACAAACCGATTACACCAAGGGTATTGCCATAGCGATGATGCTTTGTTTGCACCTGTTTAATCGCGACTATCACCGCTTGTTTGTTCCAAATTTGTTTGTCGGGAAACAGCCCCTCTCGTATTATATTTCCCTATTTTGTGATTGCTGTGTGTGGATTTATTGTTTTTGCAGTGGCTATGGCTTGTACATTACCCGCCAAAATAAACCTGCCACGTTTGTACAAACCAATCGATTGCGTTTGTTTAAGCTCTATATCAATTATTGGGTTGTGTTGCTGCTATTTGTTGTTGTGTTAGGAACTATTTTGGGGAAATCTGCCAACTATCCTGGGAACTGGCTTACATTTATTTACAATTTTACATCGCTTGATTCCTCCTATAACGGCGCTTGGTGGTTTCTTTCTTGTTATGCCTTATTGGTAGTTTTAGCGCCCATTATTTTTCGCCTCATCGAAAAGGTAAACAACTATTTTGTGCTAGCAGGAGCATTTGTACTGTATGCTTTCGGCTATTACGCCCGTATAAAAACCCCTGATGTTTCTGAAATAGAGATTATTCAATTGCTTTGGCATCAAACTTACATGTTCGCCAACGCAGTATTTCCGTTTGTGTTGGGGGCGATTGCATATCGGCAAAAATGGAATTCAATGTTTATACAAAGCGTAAGCAAATGGCCATTTCGCAATGCTGTTTTACTCCTCTTAATTGGTTTACTGATTGTTACCCATGCCATGGTGCCCAGTTTGTTTGTAGCGGTATTTACGGGTGTTGCTTTTATATTTTTGTTCAATGCCATGCAATTGACTTCAGTTGTTGAACGCATTCTTCACTATTTAAGCACACACTCCACCAATATTTGGTTGGTGCATTTGTTTTTGATTTCTAGTTTTGCCAAATCCTGGAGTTATGCGCCGCAGCAACCGGTCTTGATTTACTTTTGGGTATTGGGGTGGTGTTTGCTTATTTCGCATGGAATTAATTTAGTCTATCTTCCCCTTCAGCGTTATTTACTCACCAACTGGTTTCCCCGATGAAAATTCTATACATCACCAACGGAATACACGGCGCCGGCGGACTCGAACGGGTACTGTCGGTAAAGGCCAGTTACTTGGCTGATGTCTTGGGTCATGAGGTGCATATTGTGGTGTTGAATAATAAAGGAGCTTCGTTGTTTTATACATTCAGTGCAAAGATTCAACTGCATCATGTAGTGGTGTTTGGAAATCCCATAAGTTACGTTTGGCAATACATAAATGGCATGCGCGACATGGTTGCTGCCCTCAAACCCGATGTGATTTCGGTTTGTGATGACGGACTCAAAGGGTTTTTCTTGCCGCTGTTGTTGCCCAAAATTCCAATTATTTACGAACGGCATGTGTCCAAACAAATGGCATTTGGTGTAAATCCATCTTTTCTGAAAAGGATACGTGTAGGAATGCAATTGCAGTTAATGAATAGATTAGGCAGAACATTCGATAAATTTGTGGTGCTCACCCAAGATAATGTACAAGAATGGAATTTGCCCAATACAGTTGTGATTCCTAATCCGTTGTCCTTTTATCCCGAAACCCAATCGGCATTGACTAATAAAACGGTAATCGCTGTAGGAAAACATACCCACCAAAAAGGCTTTGATCGCTTGCTACAGTGTTGGGCAACTATAATAAAAACAAATCCCGATTGGACCTTGGAGATTTATGGCAAAGCCGATGAAAATCAACGTATGTTCCAATTGGCCAGGCAATTGCAAATTGAAAACAACCTGCGTTTTTTTGAGCCCGTACCCGATATTGCGACACGTTTTTTAGCTGCTTCGGTATTTGCGTTTTCATCGCGCTTCGAAGGATTTGGCATGGTACTCATTGAAGCCATGGCTTGCGGAGTTCCTTGTGTTTCGTTTGATTGCCCCTGTGGACCAAAAGATATTATTTGCTCGGACGAAGATGGATTTTTGGTGGCCAACAACAATACAGATGCGTTTACCCAAAAGTTGTTGCAGCTCATCGAAAACCAAGATTTGCGACATAAAATGGGTGCCCAAGCCAAAATTAATGTACAACGCTATTTGCCGGAAGTTGTGGTGAAACAATGGGATGAACTATTTAGATCATTGTGCTCATGAAAGTAGTATTTTCAACCGATCAAATATACCTGCATGGCGGAATCGAAAAAGTAATGGCTCAAAAAGCCAATTATTTTGCCGATGAATTAGGCTATGAAGTATGTATTCTTACCACTGAGCAAAAACAGCATTCGCCTTGTTACGAATTATCATCCAAGATTCAGTTGGTTGATCTGCACATCAACTATAAACGGGATAAATCGTTTGTGCATCCCGCCAATTTAAACAAAGTTACATTGCACTTGTATCGCTGGATTACTACCATTCGCAAGCTCAAACCCAATTGTTTGATTGTCTGCAATTATGCCTTTGATTTTTATTGGACACCTTATTTATTTTCCAAGATTGCCAAGTACAAAGAATACCATTCATCAAGATACTATGTCTCGAAAGTGCGTTCGGCAGCCAATGGATTGACCAAATTGGGTTATGCCTTGCAAGATTTTTGTGAAAAAAAATACACTGCATTGCTGTTGCTTAATCCTTCTGAAACGGCATTTTATTCCTCCAATTCCAAGCAAGTAATTCCCAATCCAATTGGCCCATCAAACCATACCGCCCCTTTGGTTGCCTCCCAAGCCATAGCGGCCGGACGTTTGGCACCTGTAAAAAATTTTGATGCCCTCATCGAAATCTGGGCAAAAGTGGTACAGCATGAACCCACTTGGACCTTATCGATCTACGGTCAAGGTGAACCGGATTATGTGGCTTATTTACAAGCTAAAATTCATAAATTAAACCTGGAAAATCAGGTGTTTATTCGTCAAGCGGTACCTCATTTGCAAGAAACGATGCAGGCCTATTCGATGTATTTGATGACTTCGCATACCGAATGTTTTCCTATGGTATTGCTTGAAGCGCTCTCAGTTGGACTACCCTGTATTTCCTATGCTTGTCCAACAGGTCCTGCCCATATTATCACTCCCGAGCAGGATGGCTATTTGGTTAAAAATCAAAACCAAGAGGCGTTCGTTGAAAAAATACTATTTTTGATACGCAATCCTGATATTCGCAAGCAAATGGGAAAACAGGCCCAAAACAATATTCAACGATTTTCCCTCGATTTGGTTATGAACCGTTGGAAAGAACTATTTGCCTTTACACCTTAATTTTTATTTTGTGAATGAATTAATCCCTGTTGAAATCTATACTGCGCTGTACTATAACTTTTTATTGGTTTTTGTACTACTCGTGTTTTTGCAGTCGGCTACAGTAGAGCTTACAGATTATGCCAATGTGCGAATAAAAAACAACATCGGACTTGCACTGTTGGTTTTAATTGTATTGTATATGGGCACTCGCCCTATTAGTGGTAAGTATTTTGCAGACATGTCAACCTACGCTATAAATTTTGATAAATACAAAGCCGGTGACTCAGTCGATTTGACTGCCAACAAAGATTTGTTATTTGAGTTTTTTTCCAAGTACTGTTCGGGGATCATGACGGTTGAAACATATTTTGTGCTTTGTGCAGTATTGTATGTGGTTCCCTTGTATTTTTTTTCTAGAAAAGTGTTTGAAGACTATTGGTTTTATGCCTTTTTGATGTTGGTGATTTCGATGTCGTTTTGGGGTTATGGTGTAAACGGAATTCGAAACGGCTTGGCTACTTCAGTGTTTTTGTTGGGTATGTCTAGGAAAAACATTGTGTTTTCACTGTTGCTCATCGGGAGCACCTATTTTTTACATAAATCTATGTTTATCTTGCTCATCGCCTATGGGATAACTTTTGTTCACCGGGATTACGCCAATTACTTGCGGGTATGGTTGTTGGCTATTCCGTTGTCTTTGTTGTTGGGTGGTTTTTTTGAAACACTCTTTTTGAATTTAGGGGTGTTTGCCAATGATAAAGTAGCCGATTATTTGTCGGGTGGTGGAGAAGAGTTTAATGACCAATTTAGTTCGTTGGGATTTCGTTGGGATTTTTTACTGTACAGCGCTACCGGAGTTTTTGCAGGTTGGTACTTTATTTTTGTCAAGAAATTAGAAGACAAATTATATACCCAGATATATAACATTTATGTATTGGTGAATGCCTTTTGGGTACTGGTAATTCGGGCCTCCTTTTCCAATCGATTTGCCTATTTGTCTTGGTTTTTGTTGGGAGTAGTTATTATTTATCCGTTGCTCAAAAAACAATTATTTGATAAACAACACCTCGTAATTGGCCGTATTATTTTTATTTATTTTGCCTTTACCTATGTGTTAAATGTGTTGCTCGTAAAAGCCAAGTAAATGAAAGCGATCACGGTATTTACTCCCACCTACAACCGAGCGTATATTTTAAAGCGCTTGTATGCTAGTTTATGTACCCAAACCAATTCGGATTTTGAATGGCTGGTTATTGACGATGGCTCAACCGATACAACCGCAGAGTTGGTAAATGGATTTATTGCCGAAAATAAAATTAAGATTAAGTATCATTTTCAAGAAAACAAAGGCATGGTAGGTGCACACAATACTGCCCACCACCTTATGACTACACCCTTGTGTGTTTGCATCGACTCGGATGATTATATGCCACAGGATGCAATTGATAAAATTTTGACATTTTGGGATCAACATGGCTCGCCCGAATATGCTGGCATAGTAGGTTTGGATGCCTATACTGATGGTACTCTTGTTGCAACCTTACCGCAAATAAAAGACTGTAAATTTTCTGAATTATACGTGAAGCACAAATTAGCTGGCGATGTCAAATTTGTACACAACCGTGCCGTATTTAACCAGTATTTGCCTTATACTTTTTTTGAAGGTGAAAAGTATTCAGTAACCAGCTACCTATATCTATTTATTGAGCAAAAACACAAATTATTGGTTTGCAATGAGGTGTTTTGTATTGTTGAATATTTGCCCGATGGCTTAACAATGAATTTGTTTAAACAATACAAACAAAGTCCAAAGTCCTTTGCGCATTATCGCTTGGCTAAGATGAAATTTGCGTTAAATTACCGTGAGCGGTTTCGCAATGCCATTCATTATGTATCTTCGTCGCTGTTTGCCAAAGACCGTAGTTTATTTGCAAAAACAGAAAACAAAGCCACGGTTTTATTGGCATTTCCCTTTGGAATAGCCCTTTATTTATACATTCAATTCAGTGCCAAAAAATCCATTCGAAAATAACATGCGTACCGCTATCATTGTACCGGGAGTTACCGATTTAAACAAAGGCGATCAAGCCTTGGTATGGGAAACGCATCGTTTGGTTCAGGACACCAATTGTTTTGATCAAATTTACATTGTGAGTACCGGTGATACTCCTCAAGAACGTGAATTGTTGTGCGGACAATCGGAGGCAAAAGGGTATCAACTTGTTGAAACCTTGCTCAAACATCCCAGACGTGGCCAACACAATGAAGCTGAGGTCATTCAAGAATCAGCTGTTTCCTTTCTACGATTGGCGTTTCGGGCGGCACTCGATTTTTGTAGCCAATGGTTTTTATTGCTTATTTGTCGCTCAGAATCTTTAGTTTCTTTTTTTTATTCGGCAAAAACAGCGCAATCGGTGCGTCAATTTCGTACGGCTGAGGTTTTGTTTGTAAAAGGCGGCGGGTTTATTCACGCCTATGGAGAGAAAACAGCGCCCTACCTCATGTGGTTCTTCTTGTTCTATGTGCGTTTGGGAAAAGCCTTAGGAAAAAAAGTAGTGTTTTTGCCCAATTCCTATGGCCCTTTTCTTGGGTTTACAGTAGCCAATCAAGTAAGATCAGTGTTTGCTCAACTCGATAAAGTATATGCACGCGAGGCCCTTTCGGCACTAAAGCTGGGTGAATTAATGGGTAATCCCATTCCGGTAAGTCCCGATTTGGGATTTTATTTGCAAATGGATGCCTCAACTGATGCATTAGAACTATTAAAACGCTATGGACTCGATCCTGCACAACAAAAACTAGTAGGTATTACCATTCGGCCATGGCGATTCCCGGGCTTATCCAATCCGGAACAATTGTATGTCAATTATTTGGAATCTGTAAAATCATTAGCTACACAATTGGTTGAATCTGGCTATCAGGTGGTGTTTTGTAATCAATCTATTGGGCCTAATGCGCACGAAGACGACCGCAACGCCATCAAAGAAGTGCTGCATAACTGGAGTCATCCGTCTGTGCATTGGATCGATGAAAACTTACCTTGTGATGTACTCAAATCGGTGTATTCGCACTTTTATGCCTTTGTGGGCACGCGTTTTCATTCGGTGATTTTTTCACTGACTTCCTGCGTACCTTCAATTGCTATTGGCTACGGCGGAAATAAAGCCAAAGGCATCATGGCCGATTTCAACATGCCCGATTTTACTATTCCGATTGAAGCTGTTACAGCTGAGAAATTGCATCAGCTTTTTGCCCATTTGGAAGGTTCACATGCTCAGATTCAATCCCAATTGGCTCAACAAAACGAATTATTACTGGCAAAACGAGCACAGTTGATTAGTGAACTAAAAACAGTAATAGGATAATATGGCCAAAATTATTCGCACCGCAACCGTAGCCATTACGCTCAATGATTTGTTGAAAGGCCAATTGGCTTATCTAAATCAGTCGAATGAAATTATCGCTTTATCTGGCGAGGATCATCATTTGCAAGCGGTGCGGGATCGAGAAGGTGTTCGAACTATTTCAGTGCCCATGCAACGGGCCATAAGTCCCATTAAAGATTTGATTTCACTTATACACTTGTATCAAGTATTTAAAAAAGAAAAGCCGACAATAGTGCACTCGGTTTCTCCAAAAGCGGGTTTGTTGAGTATGACGGCGGCTTACTTAGCAGGAGTTCCGATTCGTATGCATATGTTCACGGGGCTCATTTTTCCCGCCAAAAAAGGCCTGTCTCATTTTTTGTTGTTGCAACTAGATCGACTCTTGTGTGCTTTTGCTACAGATATATATCCCGAAGGTCAAGGCGTTAGAACTGATTTATATCGGTATAAGGTAACCCGAAAACCGTTGTCCATAATTGCCAATGGAAACATTACCGGAGTTGACACCAATTACTTTACTATTCCAACAGGGGCTGAAAAAGAATCCATTCGAAATTCGCTAAAAATTATGCATTCAGACTATGTTTTTTTGTATGTAGGACGATTGGTGGGTGACAAGGGTATAAACGAGTTAATTTCTGCCTTTACTGCAGTGTCATTGCAGTTTGAAAAAACTAAGTTGTTGATAGTCGGGTATTTAGAATCTGAATTAGACCCTTTAAAAACCGAAACAATTCTTGCAATCGAAACCAATGAAAAGATTATATTTGTTGGCTTTCAATCGGATGTTCGACCGTATTATGCCGCTGCCGATTGCTTGGTTTTGCCCAGTTACCGCGAAGGTTTTCCAAATGTATTGCTACAAGGTGGCGCAATGGGATTGACCAGTATTGTAACTGATGTAAATGGGTCGAACGAAATTATTCAAGAGGGGATTACTGGGAAAATTATTCCAGTTAAAAATGTACAAGCACTGAATCAAGCCATGCAAGCAAGTATTGAACAAGGAAAGACAACTGCTGAAGTGCAAAATCAAATTCGGGAACACATTTGCATACATTACAACCAAGATTTAGTTTGGAAAGCAGTGAATAGCGAATACAATAGGTTATTAAAAAGAGTAAAAAAGTAAATGTATCTACGCGTAATAAAACCTTTTGGTGATTTTTGTTTTGCCACAGTTGTATTGCTGTTGCTTTCTCCTATCTTAGTTTTTATTGCGGTTTTTCTATCAATAGCCAATCAAGGGAGTCCTTTTTTTATTCAGCAACGTCCGGGAAAAAACCAACGAATATTTAAGATCATTAAGTTCAAAACCATGAATGATGCTCGGGATGAAGCTGGTCGCTTGTTGCCTGATTCGGAACGTCTTACACTTGTAGGGAAATTTGTACGAAAGTTTTCATTGGATGAAATACCACAATTTATTAACGTCTTGAAGGGGGATATGAGTCTCATTGGTCCTCGTCCGCTTTTACCTGATTATTTGCACTTATACTCTGATTTTCAGAATAAAAGACACGAGGTAAAGC
>VEQT01000008.1 GCA_018883065.1 Flavobacterium sp. | reverse complement strand
CTGTGTGGCGGTCCTGTCGTTATTAGTGTATCAATTTGATTGGATAGACAATATTCTCTCAAATACGCCACCGATGGTTTAACCCAAAATACTCGGGCATCTGGTATAAATAAATTGCCCCGCACAAACAGGGCTATTTTTTCAAGTAAAGATTGTTTTTTATTAGACGGAATAATTCCCGCACTGATGTTGTTGATTTTCTTTTTCGAAAACAACGAAGCCAAGCCGTAGGGTTCCCAAATGGGTTGTTTTAAGATGGTTAACTGATCGGAAACTTCGGAAAAGAGGCCTTTATCTACAATGGGATACGTTGGGTTTTGCGGTACATAAACTACGGGTTCAAAGTGAAAGTCAGGTAAGTATTTTACAAATTTCAACCAACGTTGCACGCCTGGGCCGCCTGCAGGTGGAAAATAATACGTAACAATCAGGACTTTCTTCATCAATTATTCCTTGGGTTCAAGAGGACTATACCAACTTTTTCGTCGTTCGAAATACAATCCCAATGCAATTAGCAGCAACATACCAGCCGAACTGTACAAGGCAATGGTACTTCCTTTTCGCACCACTTCGGGCTCAAATTTAAAGTCAATTTGGTGATTTCCTGCTGGAATTTCTAACGCACGAAGCGCATAATCTACCCGAATGTGGGGTGTTTTCTTCCCGTCAATGTAGGCGTTCCAACCGTCGGCGTAATACATTTCAGAAAATACGGCCAGTCCATTTTGTGCATTTGTTGATTGGTAGCGAATGGCGTTTGGCTTATAATCAACCACTTGAATAGTGGCGGTACTGTCTTTTACAAAACTTGTAGTTTTGAGCAGTGAACCAAATTCGGTTTTATTGACAATAGCAACTGCTTTCGAATTAAAATTGGTAAGGGATTTCATCTCGGCATCGGCTGAATTAACCCATTTTACAGCCGAAACAAACCAAGCATTTCCATTTACTTCAGGATTTTGAATGGGGAATTTATTGCCTTTCTCATCGGTTTGAATAATGTATTTCACATTGAGCATGTTCAAGATCTCCAAGTTATTATTTACAATTTGGTAATCAAACAATTGTTGCATGCGTCGGGGTTTGGCGGCATGATAGCCTCCAATTGAATGGTGAAAATAGGAAGTGCGAGCACTCGACAAATTTCCGGCCACTTCAAATACACGGTAATGCGAAGTATCTTGCAAAATTTGGGCGTCTACTTGGGTTTCAGGAAAAGGCATTTCAACTTCGCGCGCGGAAAAAAAATCATCGCTGTTTACGTAGTTCTTATCGATAAAAAACAAATCGGCTACCAACAGAAATCCTATGGCAAGAACGGCTGTTTTGGACGCAAGTTTATTTTTTACAAAAAACCATAAAGCTCCAGTTGCTAGAGCTATAAGTACAAATGATCGCAATAAATCGGACATAAACAAGGAACGTCTATCTGCTTTCAACGCTTTAATGAAATCCGGGCCATAGTTTTTAAGATAGAAATCATCGGCACCACCGGCATAGGAAAATAAACTTTTACTGATAAACAAAAGCGCAAGCAACCCCAAACCGGTGCCTGCTGCATAAAGCAATCCTTTTTGCTGTTTGTCTTTATCGGCCATAAAAAAGGCATGCAAGCCCATGATAGCCAAGGCGGGCATGGCCAATTCGAGCAAGACTTGTATAGAAGAAACCGCACGAAACTTGTTGTACAAAGGGAAATTATCTATGCAAAAATTGGTCAATACAGGGAAGTTTTTTCCCCATGACAAAAATAAGGACAATAAAATTCCAGCCAAAAAGGCGTATTTTATTTTGCGTTTATCCACAAACATGGCCAACAAAGCCAAGAAAAATACCACAGCACCTATATAAGCAGGAGCAGCCACAATGGGTTGATCACCCCAATATAAGGGTAAATTATTGGCAAAATCAGCAGCTTGTGCATCATCGGCACCCAGTCCCAAAAGATACTCATAGGTTTGACTGTCACGCCCTAATTTTTCAGCATTTGACCCACCAAATAATCGAGGGGATATGAGATTAAAACTTTCGGCTAATCCATAGCTGTATTCGGTAATATAGTTGTAATCTAAGGGGTTATCTTTGTTTAATTTTTTTCCTTCAGGACTCAAAGTAAGCTCGGTTTTACCACGAGTAGAAAATTGAGCATATTCGGCTGTAGCCATTAAATTTGTAGCGTTTGCACCAATTGCAAAAAATGCAGCTACCACAAAAACACCCAACGAAATAAACAGCGGTTTGTAGTTTTGCTCACGAACATACTTTACAGCAAAATAAACTGTAAACACCAGCAACAGTAAGATGAAATAATAGGTCATCTGAAAGTGATTGGCATTGATCTCTAGAGCAGCAGCTACCATTGTAAGGATCCCTCCCATTATGTAGCGTTGACGCAAAACCAATATGAAACCAGCCAACAAAAGTGGCATATACGCAATCGCATGAGCCTTGGCGTTATGCCCTACGCCTAAAATAACAATCAGATAGGTAGATAAGCCAAAAGCCAATGATCCAATAAATGCTTTTAATGGATCTATTTTTAAGACCAACAACAGCACATAAAAACCAATAAAATACAAGAACATATAATCTGCCGGACGAGGCAAAAAGCGCAAAAAATGATCGAATTGGCTGATGTATTCGTGTGGGTAATTGGCCCCCAATTGGTAAGTTGGCATACCGCCAAAAGCCGAATTGGTCCAATAGAGTTCGGCATTATTTGCTTTTTTATAATCGATTTGTTCCTTAGCCATGCCGGTGTATTGCACGATATCAGATTGGACTATTTTTTTGCCTTGCAAGACAGGATAAAAATAAAGTACTGCAAAACAAACAAAGCCCACTAGGGCCAGTATATGCGGATAAAACGATTTGAGTTGTTTCATAAATAAAGAAATCTGCGGTAAAGTAAGGCTCAAAAATAGGGAAAATATAGCTGCAAATAGGCGTAAAAAAAAGGGCCTTAGTCGACTTCTTCAAAATCGATGTATTCGCCTACTTTTTGGGTTGATTTTGGTTTACTTTTCACTTCGGATTGAGTTGCCGAATTGGGTGGTGTTTGTTGATAAGCCGATTGTTGATTGCGCATATTTTCACTGGCTTTTTCAACTACTTTTTTAAGAATTACAGGCAAAAATAAACGGGCCAAAAACTTGAATGCATAATAAAACAGAATGATGTACATCAAGGTGCGCAATAACCCATTGAAAGAAGCCGTATCCATGTAAAAAATTTTTCCAAAATTACTAAATCACATTGGTAATCATTCTAAAATAAATGATAAAAAACACTACTTTTGAAAGGCATTTTTTAAAACCCTAATTTGCTCGTTTGTATGGCAATTTCCAATCGTTTTTTATCGTTCTATTTATTGATCTACGCTTCTTCTTGGGCACAATTTACCGATGTCATCAACTCAAACAGGCCGGGTCAATCCATGGCGGCATTTTCTGTAGGTAAAACCATTATTCAATCCGAAATGGGACTGGAAACGGGCAGAGAATCCTATTCCAACAAAGACTATAAAGTGGGAAATCTGGGTGGAGAGATTGTATTGCGTTATGGCGCCATTTTTGAACAATTGGAATTTTATGGAAGTGTAAACTACCAAAAGGAAACCTACACCGAATTATCAACCAACCTTGATCATGTAAGCAGTGGCATTCAAACCGCACAAGTTGGTGCCAAATTTATGGTGTATGACCCCATGATGAATTATGAGAAAAAAATAAACAAATACAGTTGGAAAGCCAACCACAAATTTGACTGGCATCAATTTATTCCTGCTGTTGCTGTGTATGGCGGCTTAACGATAAACAACGATGCCAATTTTAAAAGGCCCTACGCTGTGCCACAAAAAAACACCACCGGACTAAAGGGTATGTTGCTCACGCAAAATCAATTTGGCCGATTTGCCTTAATCACCAATTTTGGTGTTTCTAATTACGGTGTAGCCAATTACGAATCAATAGATTATGTGATCAGCTTGACACGTGGAATTAATGACCGCTGGTCAATTCTACTTGAAAATCAAGGCTTCAACAGCAAAGTATACCGCAATACCTTGTTCCGTGCAGGCGGGGCCTATTTATTAGCTGAAAACCTGCAAGTTGATGCAGCAATTGCCAGCAGTATTACCAACGAGCCCGCACAGGTAATTGCAAATTTGGGCTTTTCATGGCGCTTTGATGCCAATTACAATGAAGTCATGTTGCGCATTCCCAAAGAAAAAAACAACGGAAAAGGCGGAAAAGACAATAAGGACAAAAAAAATAAAAAAGACGACTCCAAAGCCAAAGTACGCACAGATGGTTTTGAATCTGGCTCAGGTAAAACCAAATAACCATGATTAGCATCCGCGAAGCCAAGACCAAAAAGGAACTGAAGCAATTTATCTTGTTTTCATTTGATTTGTACAAAGACAACCCCAATTGGATACCACCCTTAATTCAAGACGAATTAATCACCTTTGACAAAACCCAAAACCCCGTTTTTGAAAACGCCGAGGCCTATTTTTATAGCGCGTTTAAGAATGGAAAAATGGTGGGCAAAGTGGCCGCAATTGTGAATTGGAGTGAGGTAAATGATTTGGGTAAAAAGAAGGTGCGTTTTGGTTGGTTTGACGTAATTGATGACATTGAAGTAACCAAAGCCCTCCTAGAAAAAGTCTATGAATTGGGCCGCAAGAACAACCTAGAAGAAGTGGAAGGCCCAATGGGATTTTCAAACATGGACAAGGTGGGCTTGCTAACAGAAGGATTTGAGCACATTGGCACCATGATTACGTGGTACAATTACCCCTATTACATCACTCATTTGGAGCAATTGGGTTATGTGAAGGAAAAGCAATTTTTAGAAAGTGTATTTCCCTTTGCCAACGTAAAACCAGAAGTGTTTGAGCGTGCATCCGAATTCATCAGCAAACGCTACCAACTGCGTACCGTGAATTGCAAATCAACCAAAGAAGTCCTGAAATATGCCGACCAAATGTTTGATTTGTTTAACGAATGTTACGCCAAATTATCTTCGTTTGTGGCCATTTCGGATGCGCAAAAAGAGTTTTTCAAGAAAAAATACATGGGTATGATCAACCCTGAATTCATCAATTTTGTGTTTGATGCCAATGACAAAATGATCGCCTTTAGCATCGTGATGCCTTCCTTGACCGAAGCGCTCAAAAAAGCAAACGGACGCTTATTTCCTTTTGGCTGGTATCATTTGTTACGCGCCAAAACAAAAACCAATGCCATTTTATTTTATCTTATTGGCATTCATCCCGATTACCAAAATAAAGGTGTAACAGCTCCTATTTTTTTGGAATACTATAAGGCCTTTCAAAAATTTAAGATCGAAACCTGCATCCGCACGCCAGAACTTGACGAAAACAATGCCATCCACAATTTATGGAAGACATTTGATCCGGTGATCCATAAAAGGAGATGTACGTATATAAAGAGGTTGTAGTTTTCGTTTCTGGTTTTATTGCTCGGCTGAAGCCTCACAATTTGTTTGAGGTTTCAAGTTTCAGGTTTCAAGTTCGTTATAAGAAAAATATTGTACACTATTTACTGTATTAATTTCTTGTACTTAGTATACTATTACAACCTGAAACCTGAAACCTGAAACTTGAAACTTGAAACTTGAAACAAGGCGTTAGCCTTAAAACTTGAAAAAACTACGACACATCCACCGTGGTTTGTTCGGCAATAGTTTTGTATGTTCCATTGACCAATTTTTCACGGATGGCTTCAAAGGCCGCTAAAGTTTCGTTGATATCTTCTAAAGTGTGAGAAGCCGTTGGAATCATACGCAACAAGATAATTCCTTTTGGAATAACGGGGTAGACTACAATAGAAAGGAAGATACCATAATTTTCACGCAAATCATTCACCATCACCATCGCTTCAGGAATAGATCCTTCTAAGTAAACCGGCGTGATGCACGTATTGGTGTCGCCAATGTTAAACCCACGGCTGGTTAATCCTTCTTGCAGTGCACGAACGTTTACCCATAATTTGTCTTTGATTTCGGATGAATTTCGCAACAATTCCAAGCGTTTTAATGAACCTATCGTTTGAATCATTGGCAAGGCTTTGGCAAACATCTGCGATCGCAAATTGTATTTTAGGTAATCAATAATGTCTTTATCACCTGCTACAAACGCCCCAATATTAGCCATCGATTTGGCGAAAGTCGAGAAATACACATCGATGCCGTCTTGACATCCTTGCTCCTCACCTGCTCCTGCGCCGGTTTTTCCAAGTGTACCAAATCCGTGTGCATCGTCTACCAACAAACGGAAGTTGTATTTTTTCTTCATTTCAACTACTTCCTTCAATTTGCCTTGTTGGCCGCGCATCCCAAATACCCCTTCGGTAATAAATAAAATTCCGCCGCCAGTAGTTTCGGCCAATTTGGTGGCACGCTGCAAATTTTTCTCCATACTTTCCACATCGTTGTGGCGGTACGTAAATCGTTTGCCACTATGCAAACGCACACCGTCAATGATACAGGCGTGTGCATCCACATCGTATACGATTACATCATTTCGAGTGACCAATGCATCAATGGTTGACATGATCCCTTGGTAACCAAAATTCAATAAATAAGCCGATTCTTTCATCACAAATGCAGCCAATTCTTGCTCCAATTGTTCGTGGTATTCGGTATGTCCACTCATCATGCGCGCTCCCATCGGGTAAGCGGCACCGTATTTGATGGCAGCATCGGTATCGGCTTGGCGTACTTCGGGGTGATTGGCCAATCCTAAATAATCATTTAAACTCCAATTCAAAATTGTCTTGCCGTGAAATTGCATTCGTGGCCCTAATTCGCCCTCTAATTTTGGAAATACATAATAGCCTTCTGCTTGAGAAGCCCATTTTCCTAGAGGTCCTTTGTTTGATTGGATGCGTTCAAATAAATCTTTTACCATGGTGCAAATAGTGTTTATGTGGGATTTCTGTGAAATTTGGTGCAAAAATAAGGCTAAAAATGCAAAGCATAAAACCTTTGACTAAATAAATATTCACAATTCAAGCGGCCGAATTGTAGGTATTAAAATTGGGCTTCTATCTTTGCAAACCAAACACTATTGCTATGAAAATTGTCTTTGCTTCCAATAATCCCAATAAAGTAAAAGAGATTCAATTGTTACTTCCCGACTCTATTAGACTGGTGAGTTTGGCCGATATTGGCTGCACCGGTGACATCCCCGAAACAGCTGATACCATTGAAGGAAACGCAATCTTAAAAGCCGATTACATCACACAACACTATGGCCTTCCTTGTTTTGCCGACGACACCGGATTAGAAATTACAGCCCTGAATGGCGAGCCTGGCGTCTACTCGGCGCGCTATGCAGGCGAACAAAAAAATGCAGAAGACAATATGCAAAAAGTGTTGCAAAACTTGGCAAATGCAACCGATCGTTCGGCGCAATTTAAAACGGTAATCGCCTTAAATTTAGATGGAAAGCAACATTTATTCACAGGGATTGTAAAAGGAAAAATTGCTTTAGAAAAAAGAGGAGTAAACGGCTTTGGCTATGATCCAATTTTCCGAGCAGATGGCCACGAAAAAACCTTTGCCGAACTCTCGCCTTTGGAAAAAGCCAGTTGCAGTCATCGTGGGCTAGCAGTACAGCAACTGATACAGTTTTTAACAGCCCACTAGTCTTCATTTTTTCTGTTTAAAGCCATACATTAGCTAACACCTTTTCATTTCTCAATTTACCATTAATTCTAATTTACTGATTTTCAATTAGTAACAAATTAGATTATCTCACTTATTAGCCCTATTTTTGCACCAAATTTTAAAAACAAAGAATGAACAAATTTGAACAATTAGGTCTGAATGAGTCGCTACTGCTGGCGATCAAAGATCTAGGATTTGAGAATCCGTCAGAAGTGCAAGAAAAAGCGATTCCAGTACTATTGGAACAAGACACTGATTTAGTAGCTTTAGCACAAACAGGAACAGGGAAAACGGCAGCATTTGGCTTTCCGCTGATTCAAAAAATTGATACTGAAAACAGAAGTACTCAAGCCTTAATTTTATCTCCTACCCGTGAATTGTGTTTGCAAATCACCAACGAGATCAAACAATACTCAAAATACGTAAACGGATTGCACACGGTGGCAATTTATGGCGGGGCCAGTATTACCGAACAAGCGCGCGAAATTAAACGCGGCGCACAAATCATTGTAGCTACTCCCGGTAGAATGCAAGACATGATCAATCGTGGACTAGTCAACATTAAAAACATCAATTACTGTATTTTGGACGAGGCAGATGAAATGCTAAACATGGGCTTTTATGAAGACATCGTTTCGATTTTATCAGACACTCCAGACGACAAAAGCACTTGGTTATTCTCGGCTACAATGCCGGCTGAAGTAGCCCGAATTGCCAAAAAATTCATGCACGAACCAGCCGAAGTAACCGTGGGAACCAAAAACTCAGGTTCGGCTACTGTATCTCACGAATTTTATTGTGTAAATGCCCGTGACCGTTACGAAGCCCTGAAACGTTTGGCCGATGCCAATCCCGATATTTTCTCGGTGGTTTTTTGCCGTACCAAACGCGATACCCAAGCCGTTGCTGAAAAACTAATCGAAGATGGTTACAGCGCAGCAGCCTTGCACGGCGATTTGTCACAAGCGCAACGCGATGGCGTGATGAAATCATTTCGTGGTCGTCAAATTCAAATGTTGGTAGCTACCGATGTGGCGGCCCGTGGTATTGATGTAGACAACATTACACACGTAGTGAACTACCAATTGCCCGACGAAATTGAAACCTACAACCACCGTTCAGGACGAACAGGCCGTGCCGGTAAATTGGGTACTTCAATCGTGATCATCACCAAAAGTGAATTGCGTAAAATTTCGTCTATAGAACGCAT
The DNA here is from genome assembly GCA_018883065.1 of Flavobacterium sp. Classification (GTDB taxonomy): domain Bacteria; phylum Bacteroidota; class Bacteroidia; order Flavobacteriales; family Flavobacteriaceae; genus Flavobacterium. The sequence continues at coordinate 52,499 of VEQT01000008.1, read as the reverse complement.
CATCAAACAAAAATTTGAAGAAAAAACAATTCCAAGCGGGATTGAAATCTGCGAAATCCAGTTGTTGCACTTAGCCAATAAAATCAAAGACACCGAAGTAGACCATGAAATAGACAACTACTTGCCTGCCATTAACGAAGTGTTAGACGGTTTGAGCAAAGAAGAGTTAATCAAAAAAATGGTGTCTGTAGAGTTTAATCGATTCATTGCCTACTACAAAAAGAAACGCGATTTATCGGGTGAAAAAGGCGATCGTTCCGAAAGAGGATCTGAGCCAAGAGAAATTCGTGCTGGAGATCCGGTGCGTTATTTTGTTAACATTGGTTCACGCGATGATTTTGATTGGATGCAATTGAAAGATTTCTTAAAAGAAACCTTAGAATTAGGTCGAGATGACGTGTTTAAAGTGGATGTAAAAGAAGGTTTCTCTTTCTTTAACACCGACGGTGAACACACCGATAGAGTAATGAGTATTTTGAATGGCTTTAGCTTAAACGGACGCCGCATCAACGTTGAAATATCTAAAAACGAAGGCAGCGGTCCAAGCAGCGGTCGCAGAGACCACAACGGAAGAAATTCTGGTGGTTTTGGCGGAGGTAGAAGCGGCGGAGGAGGATTTGGTCGTGAACGCAGCAGCGCTCTTCGTGGCGGCGGCAGTGGTTTTGGACCAAGAAAAGAAAGTGGTTTTGGTGGACGAAGTGAAGGACGAAGCGGTGGTTTCGGATCGGATCGCCCAGGAAGACGTTCGGATGCGCCTAAATCAGAAGGATTTAGTTCTAGAGCGCCAAGACGTTCGGAATCATTTGGTGACAGCCCACGTCCTAGACGCCCGAGAAAAGACTAACCTCTGTTTGTTAATTTTCTACTAATTATAGTGTAGACTACCCATATCTTAGTTCGTTTTAGTACTTTTAGGCTTTCTAAAAAAACACAAAACATGCGGTATTGGGTAGTCTTCTTTTTTATGGGTTTTGTAGCTACTAGTGCGGCTCAAGAATTGGATACTCCCAAAAAAGTTTCAGGCACAATCCTCAATGACAACAGCAAAGTACCCATTGAGAATGTGAACGTGATCAACCTCAATAAAGTTTTAGGCACGGTTACAAACGCCAAAGGGTATTTCGAGCTAGACGCTTCAGCCAACGACACCTTACACATTTCCTACATTGGATTCCAATCAATTAAAGTGCGCGTGACAAATGATTGGCTCAAAAATGGAAAAACAAACATTCAACTCACAGAAAAAGCCATCGCACTTGAAGAGGTGAACATCATGCCCTATTACCTCACGGGCTATTTAGAAGTTGACACCAAATTAATTCCCTCTGTTGAAAATTACCGCTACAGCATCTCTGGTTTACAAGAAGGCTACGAAGCGGGAGAAACTTCACCCAATGCTTTTGGTCGGGTTTTGGGTTCGATTCTAAATCCAGCCGATATGCTCTACAATTTCTTTGGAAAAAAATCGGTTGAATTGAAGCGATTAAAAAAGATGAAGAAAGACGACACGGTTCGAAACCTCTTAGAATCTAAATTTGACCGCGAAACCTTGGGCGTTTTATTGGGAGTCGATAAAAAAGAAATTGCTGAAATCTTACAACGCTGCAACTACTCCGAGGCCTTCATCAAAACAGCCAATGACCTACAAATTATGGACGCCATTAGCGAATGTTATGAAGAATACAAAGTCCTTAAAAAGAAATAATCAGCCCTTTCGTTCGGCAAAATAGCGCGCCTCAATGCGTTTGATATCTTTGATGGAATTGCGCGCCCAATCAATTCGTTTTTGTAAAATATCATTTTCCGACAATTGCCAATTCAAGTCGGATTGATGCAATCGGCTCATGAGGTTTTGAATGATAATCGCCGCTGAAACTGAGATATTTAAACTTTCGGTAAAACCCCGCATCGGAATTTTTAAAAAACCATCGGCCTGATCCAATACGTCTTGCGATAAACCATTCCGTTCCGTACCAAAAAACAAGGCGGCCGGTTTTGTAATATCAAAATCATCCACCAAACAATCATTTTCGTGTGGCGAAGTGGCAATGATGCGGTAATTTTTGGCTTTCAACTCTTGGATGCAATCCCCAATTGATTCAAATCGATTGACATCGACCCATTTTTGGGCGCCCATCGCGATTTCTTTATCGATGCGTTTGCCAAATTTTTCCTCAACCACATTCAATTGCTGAATCCCAAACACCTCACAACTACGCATTACAGCACTTGTATTGTGCAACTGATACACATCTTCAATCGCCACCGTAAAATGGTTGGTGCGTTGAGACAAGACCTTTACAAATTTTTCTTTTCGGGCATCGGTAAGGAATTCTTCTAAATAGGCCAAGTAGTCAAGATCGGGCATAGATTGTTTACTTTTGGCAAAAATACAAAAAGCCCTTTCTGAATATGAAAAAAAATATCGTGGTATTTACCGGTGCTGGCATGTCGGCCGAGAGTGGCATCTCGACCTTTCGGGACAAGAATGGCTTGTGGGAAAACCACGACATAATGGAAGTGGCCTCTCCCGAAGGTTGGCAGAAAAACCCACAGCTGGTTTTGGAATTCTATAACCAACGCCGCCGTCAACTGAAGCAGGTTTCGCCCAACAAAGGCCATGAACTACTAGCCAAAATGGAATCGCAATACCAACTGCAAATTATTACCCAAAACGTCGACAATTTGCACGAACGCGCTGGCAGTTCTTGTGTATTGCATTTGCATGGCGAATTAACCAAAGTGCGATCGGTAGCCAACGAGCATACGATCTACGAACAACACGACGATGTACAATTGGGCGATACCGATGGGCATGGAAATCAGCTGAGGCCTCACATTGTTTGGTTTGGCGAAGAAGTTCCCGCACTCGAAGAAGCCATCGTGCTTACCCAGCAAGCTGATTTACTCCTGGTAATTGGCACTTCGCTTCAAGTGTATCCGGCAGCCAGCTTATTGCATTATGCCAAAGCAACTATTCCGTTGGTGTACATCGATTTGAATCCGGCAAGATTGGAGGGCATTCCCAATCCAACCACTGTGATTGCCAAAACAGCCAGTGAAGGACTGCACGATTTTATCGAAATACTACCCCAACTGCTTGAAAAATAAGCACTGTTATTTCATGGAATTGCCTTTTATAAACCTCAGCAAAGTCATATATTTGCGCCTTATTTTCAACACACTACACCATGGCCACGCTACACGAATTGAATGCCGTTTCCCCGATTGACGGAAGATACCGAAGCAAAACCGAATCCCTTTCGGCTTATTTTTCAGAAGAAGCCTTAATTCGCTACCGCGTACTTGTAGAAATCGAATATTTTATTGCCTTGTGCGAATTGCCATTGCCGCAATTAGCGGGTGTACATCCAACTGTATTTGCCGATTTGCGCCGCTTGTATGAAAACTTCAGCACCGCCGATGCGCAAGCCATCAAAGACATTGAGCAAACTACCAACCACGATGTAAAAGCCGTAGAATATTTTATCAAACAGGCCTTTGACCGTTTAGACTTAGCACCCTACAAAGAATTCATCCACTTCGGATTGACTTCGCAAGACATCAACAATACCGCCATTCCGTTATCAACCAAAGAGGCGTTTCACAACGTCTACTTGAAATCCTTGATTGCAGTGGTAGCCAAACTCAAAGAATTGAGTGTGGCTTGGGCCGAGATTCCGATGTTGGCACGTACACATGGTCAACCTGCCTCGCCTACTCGTTTGGGCAAAGAAATTGGCGTTTTTGTGGAGCGTTTGGAAGAACAATTGCGTTTGTTGTTTTCGATTCCTTTTGCTGCCAAATTTGGAGGCGCTACTGGCAATTATAACGCCCATCACGTGGCCTATCCACAAGTAGATTGGAGAAAATTTGGTACTGATTTTGTAACCGAAAATTTGGGTTTACACCACTCTTTTCCTACCACTCAAATTGAACATTACGATCACTTTGCAGCTTTTTTTGATGCCTTAAAACGCATCAATACCATCTTGATTGATTTAGATCGAGACATTTGGACGTATGTTTCGATGGATTACTTCAAACAAAAAATCAAAGCGGGTGAAATTGGTTCTTCAGCCATGCCGCACAAAGTAAACCCGATTGATTTTGAAAATTCAGAAGGGAATTTAGGGCTGGCCAATGCCTTATTTGAACATTTATCAGCCAAATTACCAATCTCTCGTTTGCAACGTGATTTGACCGACAGTACTGTTTTGCGCAACATTGGCGTTCCGTTTGGTCACACTATTATTGGGTTGGAAGCCACTTTGAAAGGATTAAATAAATTGGTCTTGAACGAAGAAAAATTGGCTAGCGAATTGGAAAACAATTGGGCCGTTGTCGCCGAAGCCATTCAAACCATTTTGCGTCGCGAAGGCTATCCGAATCCCTACGAAGCCTTGAAAGATCTAACCCGCACACACGGAGTAATCAATCAAGTGGCTATTCAAGAATTCATCCAAACCTTAGCTGTTTCTAATGAAATTAAAGAAGAATTACTCGCGATAAGCCCGAGTAATTATGTGGGGATCTGATTAGTTGTCAGTAAAGATGATTGAAAGATTGAAAGATTGAATGATTGAATGATTTAAAGATTTCAACGTAAATTGAAGACAACTTTAGACTTTACGACTTTAGACTTTCGACTTTATGACTTAACGTGAATAATTCGGCGCTTCTTTGGTAATTGTCACATTGTGTGGATGACTTTCGGTGATTCCACTGCTGGTGATGCGAACAAAACGTCCAGTTTCTTGAAGTGTAGGAATATCTTTGGCTCCACAATAGCCCATTCCGGCTCGGAGTCCGCCAATAAACTGTTGCATGCTTTCGTTTAATTCGCCTTTGTAGGGCACTCGACCCACAATGCCTTCTGGAACTAATTTTTTTACATCGTCTTCTACATCCTGGAAATAACGGTCTTTTGATCCTTCTTGCATGGCTTCAACGGATCCCATGCCACGGTAGGATTTGAATTTTCTGCCTTCAAAAATGATAGTTTCACCGGGTGATTCTTTGGTTCCTGCTAATAAAGAACCCAACATCACGCAATCGGCTCCCGCTGCAATCGCTTTGGGTATGTCGCCCGTGTAACGAATACCTCCATCGGCGATTACAGGTACACCACTCCCTTTTAAGGCAGCAGCCACTTCTAAAACAGCTGAGAACTGAGGAAATCCAACACCTGCAACCACACGTGTTGTACAAATTGAACCAGGTCCTATACCTACTTTTACACCATCGGCACCGTGTTGTGCCAAATACAAAGCCGCTTCGGGTGTGGCAATATTTCCAACAATCACATCAATGTCCGGAAATTGCGCTTTAACTAATTTTAATACGTTGACTACACCTTCGGTATGCCCATGAGCCGTATCGATTATTACAGCATCTACTCCGGCTTGCACTAAAGCAGCTGCACGATCAATCGCATCAGCTGTTACACCTATAGCGGCAGCCACACGCAATCGACCAAATCGGTCTTTATTGGCAATGGGTTTTTGGGTCAGTTTGGTGATATCACGAAAAGTTATCAAGCCGACTAATTTATAGTCTTGATCAACTACCGGTAATTTTTCAATTTTATTTTGTTGTAAAATACCTTCTGCTTCTTGTAAGGTGGTTCCAATAGGCGCAGTCACTAGATTTTTTTCTGTCATCACTTCTGTAATGGGACGGCTGTTTACTTTTTCAAAACGCAAATCGCGGTTGGTAGTAATTCCTTTTAGAATTCCATTTTGGTCTACAACAGGAATTCCGCCAATGCCGTGCTCTTTCATCAATATTTTGGCATCGCCCACAGTTGCTGTAAGAGGCAAAGTAACCGGATCAATGATCATGCCGCTTTCGGCGCGTTTCACCTTACGTACTTTGGACGCTTGTTGCTCGATACTCATGTTTTTGTGCAATACACCAATTCCGCCTTCTTGTGCCATGGCAATCGCCATCGCGCTTTCGGTTACGGTATCCATAGCTGCCGAGACTATAGGAACATTTAAGGAAATATTTTTAGAAAATCGGGATTGTATTCGCACTTCTCGGGGAAGCACATTAGAATAATTAGGAACTAAAAGGACGTCGTCATAGGTTAATCCTTCGCCGATAATTTTCGTGTGGTGTGCGTGCATTGCAATTTGAAGTTGTAGTTAAATTGCGAGCAAATATAACGTAAATTATTTAAAAACATCTCGTATTTCGGGCCAGAAAAACGGATTTTAATGGTATTGCTTAAAAATCTTAGTCGCCTCGTTGTAGGCGCTTTCAAAACTCATCGGGCTTGTTCCGGTAATTTCTTTTTGGGCAGTAAAATACGAAAGCAATTTCTCGGTGGGCATGTTGCCTGTCAATTCGTCTTTGGCCATCGGACAACCACCAAAACCTTGAATAGCACCATCAAATCGGCGACAACCGGCACGATAGGCCGCATCTACTTTTTCAAACCATTTATCAGGCGTAGTATGCAAGTGAGCGCCAAATTCTATTTTTGGGTATTGTGGGATTAAATTCGAAAATAAATATGAAATCACTTCGGGTGTAGAACTGCCTATGGTATCTGAAAGTGACAATATGGTTACACCCATTTTAGCCAAACGCTCAGTCCATTCGGCTACAATTTCGACATTCCAGGGATCGCCATATGGATTGCCAAATCCCATGGATAAATAGGCTACGACTTCTTTGTTGTGCGCGTGAGCAATGTTGAGAATTTCTTGCAAACTCAACAAAGATTCGGCTATGGTTTTATGAGTGTTGCGCATTTGGAAGTTCTCGGAAATCGAAAACGGAAATCCCAAATATTTAATTTCTGAAAAAGCCACAGCAGCTTGTGCGCCTTGAGTATTGGCAATGATGGCCAACAATTTACTTTGGGTTTTAGATAAATCAACTTGCGCCAATACTTGGGCGGTATCTTGCATTTGCGGAATAGCTTTGGCCGAAACAAAACTCCCAAAATCGATGGTATCAAATCCTACCCGCAGCAGCGACTGCAGATAATCTACCTTGCGCTGGGTAGGAATAAATTCCTTGATACCTTGCATGGCGTCGCGTGGACATTCGATGATTTTGATGGGATTCACAAACACAATTTGATCGCTAAGATAGTGCGATTTTTTGATTAATTGATTTTACCAAGGCCGGACCTTCATAAATAAAACCGGTATACAATTGCACCAAACTCGCTCCAGCTTCGAGTTTTTCGAGGGCATCTTCGGCGGTGTGAATGCCACCTACCCCAATAATGGGAAATGCACGGTTGCTTTTTTCAGCTAGAAATCGAATTACTTCAGTAGATCTTTTGGTTAGAGGTTTACCAGACAATCCACCCATTTCGGTTTTATTTTCAGACTGCAATCCATCTCTCGAAAGTGTGGTGTTGGTCGCAATCACACCTGCAATTTGGGTGGTTTTTACAATATCTATAATATCGAGTAGTTGCTCATCAGTTAAATCGGGTGCAATTTTGAGTAAGATGGGCTTGGCCTTTACTTGTGCTAGGTTTTTGTTTTGTAAGGTTTGTAGCAGCTGTGTGAGGGGTTCTTTGTCTTGCAGCGCGCGCAAGTTGGGCGTATTGGGTGAACTCACATTCACCACAAAATAATCGACAACCTCATACAAGGCATCAAAGCAAATTTCGTAATCAGAAGTAGCGTTTTCGTTGGGCGTATCCTTATTTTTACCAATGTTTCCGCCTATTAATACGCCTTTATTTTGATGCAGTCGCAATACAGCAGCATCGACCCCCCCATTTTTAAAACCCATCCGGTTAATGATTGCGCTATCGGCTTTGAGTCTAAACAAGCGTTTTTTGGGATTACCTGCCTGTGCCTTGGGTGTGAGTGTGCCAATCTCAATAAATCCAAATCCAAAATTGGCCAATTCCTGATACAACTTGGCGTCTTTGTCAAAACCTGCAGCTAAGCCAACAGGATTTTTAAATTTGAGACCAAACACTTCCCGTTCTAAACGCGGATCATGCACCATATACAGTTGGTTACACAACCAACCAAAGCCCGGGATTTTATGCAACAAACGAATGCAGGCAAAGGTAAAATAATGCACGTGCTCGGGATCAAACCAAAACAAAATGGGACGGAGAAGGAATTTGTACATGGGGAATTATTTGCTGGACAAAAGTAAAATTTAATTATTAATTTATAATGGATAATTAAAAATGAAAAGAGTGTGAAGCTGGAAGCTGGAAGTTAACTGAAAACAGACAACCGATAACAGACAACCCTTAAATCTGATCTCCCAGTCGCTGAACTAACATTGTCAAGATTCGTTTGGATAAGTCGTTTTTGTGTTGGAGGAAAAACTCCAATTCATCGGCTGTAAAAAGCCCCAATACTACTCCAACTAACGTATTTTTGAGTACCGTGTCTTTTTGTAATCGCAGTTTGATAAAATTTTCGAGTGCCGTTCCTTTGGTAGGAATTTCGGTAGTTTGAATTTGTGCCTTAAAAAGTGCTACAATGAGGTTGTTTTGAAATTTGAGTATAGGTCGTAGACACTCGTTTTGAAATTGCTCAAGTGGCATTGAACTGCGCGTTGCGTCGATATTTATTTCGCTTCTAAGTGAAAGGAGTTGAGCAGTACGGGTCATGTTTTTGGTTTTGGCAAATGTAGTGAATAGGTGTGAAAACAGGAGTTGGGAGTTTGCTGAGTATACTAAAAAAGAGTTGATACGAAATTCCAATACCGAAATTCCAAATTCCAATCCAGAAACTTCAGAAACAACCCAAAAAATTCGGATTATTATATAAGCTACACAGATTTAAATAATTTGAGAAATAATTGAAATTATTCGAGAATTCGTGGCAGAAGAAATAGGTACAATAATTTAGAATTTTTCACTCATTCAATCTTTCATTTTTAAATCCCCAAATCTCATTAAAAAGTTTTTCAATTTTAGTTTAAAAAGTATATTTACGGCTTATTAAAACCAATACAATATTTGATGAAAACCAGTGTTCTTTATTTGTTGTTGGCTGTATTTGCCATCCCTTTTCTATCTTGTGAAAGCGATAAATCTGCAGCTGAAGCTGATCCTGTTTACAAAGTTGAATACACTTTTTCTATTGACCAAGGCAATTACAGCGATGTGGAACTAAAATACATAGACGAAAATGGTGAGCTAATTTCACTTGTCAATCCAACATTACCGTGGAGTTTTACCATCAACAATGCACAAACTGGACTAAATTATTATGTAAAAAGCAACTACAATGCCAAACCATCGGCGGTATTTAAAAGCAAAACACAGCTCGTTTTTTACAAAGACGCAGGAATAACACGCAATGAAAATTGCAGCCAAAATTTCACCAACCTCACTATTACAGCTCCTTTGAGTTGTGAAGGTAGTGGCACCTTATATTAATTATGATAAAAAAAATAGTTCAACTTGTTGCACTTGTCCTCGCATTGCTTTGCATACCCCTTATAGCAATGGCATTTTCAGAAGAGGTGCGTTGGTCTATAGCTGATTTTGTATTGGCTGGATTTTTGCTTTTTTCTACAGGTTTAGTTGTGTTATTTATCCAAAATAAGGTTTCCAATCGCAAATTCCGTATTGGATTAGTTCTACTTGTTTTGTTTTTATTGCTACTCCTGTGGGCCGAACTGGCGGTAGGTTTGTTTGATAGTCCATTTGCGGGAAACTAATCTTTTCATTTTTTACTTTATTCATCTTAATCAAAAAAACATGAACTACAGCTTAGATTACGAAGTTAATCCTGATCATATTGACATTCAAGGTATTATGGATGGTTTGTATTATCCGTTCTATATGGAGGATTGCCGCCATAAATTTGTAAAAGAAGTGATGCATTTTGACATTGAAGAAGAAGCCAAGAAAGGCATCAATATGGTTTTAACAGGGTATACCTTAAAATTTTTGAGGCCATTAAAATTGGGCGATTCATTTCAGGTAAACTGTGTGTTGTTGCGCGACCAAAGTAGCAATGCTAAATTGCACCTCAAACAAGGCATTTACATGAACAACAAATTATACACCGAGGCGGTATTTACAGCAACTTGTGTGCCTGCAGCGGGAGGACGTCCGTTTTTACCAGATTCAATTATTGCCATGTTGGCAAATGTTCCAGATTTTGCTTAATATAATTTCCAATTATACACTTTTTTTTTTAAAAAAAATGAATAAAATTAAAAACACTATAATCTGTATCGGGTCTATTTTTATTGGAGGGTTGTTAAATATGGCAATCATTAGTATGAGTAGCTATATCATCCCGCCACCAGCAGGTACAGATCTAACAACAGAAGCAGGTTTACAAGCAGCTATGCCACTTATGCAGCCCATTCATTTTTTGATGCCGTTTTTGGCACATGCATTGGGCACCTTATTGGCAGCATATTTGGTAACTAAATGGGGAATAATGCACCAAAAACAATGGGCAATTGGGACTGGGTTTTGGTTTTTGTTGGGCGGAACAATGATGGTATTTTCATTGCCTACACCCCTTTGGTTTGCAGTAGTCGATTTGGGATTGGCTTATATTCCGATGGGGTATTTGGGTTATTATTTAGGAAAGAAGTACTAATTTATCGTACTTCTATTCCTTCTGATTCCAACAAGGCCAACAAGTATATGGTTTCATCTGGATCGTATTTTTCAATTCCACTTTTGTACCATTGTTCAATGATATTCAATTGATGTGGAGTGTAGTGACTGTATTCAATAGCCATACCCAACATACCTGCCAACATAAATTCTTCAAGTATTTTATCCGTTAATATATGTTTGGGTATACCCAATGCAATTTTACCGTTTAAACGCTCGTATTCCTCACGACCGTATTGAAAACCAGAATTAAACGCTTTTTTCGTTTGATCTACAAGTTGGTTTTCATGATTGGGATTTAACCCCACTGCAAATCCTTGCATATATTCATCGCGGTAAACCGGGTTATAAAAATCTTCCATAGTAGTGATCGTATTAATTACAGCACAAACATAACGGGTGGGATTTGTTTAAAAAATAAAATTCGTTGAACGGGCAAAAAACTCTACCAACGCCACTTCTGTTGTAGTTCGTCGATAAATTGCTTGGCATTTTGGGTAAAAATAAAAGTTCACCCAAAACTATAATTTTACTACAACACCAAACCCGAGCTAAAAAAACAATGTAAATTTGAACCAAACTTAGTTAGACCTTATGATCGATTCGTTGTATTTGTTTATTGCATTGGCCTTATTGGCTGAAATTTTAGGCACTTTAGGCGGATTTGGTTCTTCACTTTTTTTTATTCCATTGGCTACCTATTTTTTGGATTTTGATTCGGCTTTGGGTATTACTGCCTTGTTTCATGTGTTTAGTAATCTATCCAAAATTGCCTTGTTTCGCAAAGGAATAGACAAGACGCTTTTGCTTCACATGGGCTTGCCCGCTATACTATTTGTAGTCTTTGGCGCCTATTTGAGTGCCTTCATTAATGGCCAAATTCTCGAATTGGTGATGGCGTTATTTTTGATTGTGCTGGCAACCTTGTTCTTAGTAAAAAAAACAATCCGTATTTCTCCATCAACTACAAATGCCATATTGGGTGGCGCGAGTTCTGGGTTCATCTCAGGCATTTTAGGAACTGGAGGCGCCATTCGCGGGCTCACCTTAGCAACCTATCAGCTACCTATTGCGGTATTTATAGCCACCTCAGCCCTTATTGATTTGGGTATAGACTGCAGCCGAACCGTCATTTATTATTACAACGGGTATATTCATACTAAAGATCTCTATCTCTTGCCTATTTTATTTCTTGTAAGTGTGCTAGGCACTTACATTGGCAAAAAAATTCTAGAACGTGTGGCCGAACAACATTTTCGCGTTTTGGTACTCGGGATGATTTTATTAACCGGTCTGAGCACTTTAGTTAAACTATTACTTCCCTAATCTATGAAACATTTTATTTTATTCTCACTTTGTATTTGGGCAAGCAATAGCTGGTCTCAAACAATTACTGTACTGGAGGTTAACGATACCCTCCAACAACCCAAGCACCAACAATTTATATATTTGAGTCCCACTACAGCGGTTAATCAAGCGGTATTTGTGGCCAAAATTAAAGCGAGCGGAAGCCTCAAAAATATCAGCGAATTGTTTGACAAAATAAAAGGAAAAGCCCAAGCCTTTGGAGCCAATGCGTTTCAGTTTGTGGCTTTTACCGCCCAAGACCCAAAGCTTGGTGAACTTACCTTAAATACCTATTATGCCGAGGACGACCTATTAGACATCAATTTTGAAGCATTGCCCAAAAACAAGTTAGTCGTGTTTGGCACAGACAATTTTTTGGAAACCAAAACTCAATCCTATAAAGTTCAAGGGCAAAAGCAGGAAATTGCCTCTGGTCAATACCAAGTTTATGACTTGTCTTTGCAAGACGAACTTCGCTTAAACAAAGGTGGTTTCACTGGCATGACTTTATTTCTTTCCAAGAAAACCGAAGGCTACTGCTACTTTTTGAATTTTGGCGGCATTGGGCTCGCCGGTGCTGCTGTAAATCCATATGGCGGTGTGGGCGTTTCCATAACCACCGGAAGCATTAGTCATATGGAGCCCAACTTGGCCTTGTTGCTCATGCAATTCTTTAAGGAAAAACCAAGCCAATAGCCATCGGTAAATGTCAATTTTAGTATATTCGTAACCACTAAACTTAAACTCCTGCCCGCTTGGATAAATGCGGGGGCGATAACTGAAAAGCCAGATGAGTAGGTCTATTTAAAAAAAACTAAACCGTATGAGTACCGCAAACACCGTTTTAATGCAACAAGCCCGCGAATCATTGGCAGGCAAATGGGGACAAGCCATTGGCGCTATGATTGTTTATATGTTATTGATGATCGCCATCCAACTAATACCTGTAGCGGGAGCAATTATTGCCCTACTAATTGGTGGGCCAATGGCCATCGGATTGGCCACCTATTCGTTGGCATTGGCCAGAAATGAAGACGCCAACATCAACCAATTATTTGTAGGGTTTAACAAATTTGGTTTGGCTCTGGCAGCCTATTTTTTAATGCTTGTATTTATCCTTCTTTGGATGTTGTTGTTGATTATTCCTGGAATAATCGCTGCACTTTCTTATTCGATGACGTTTTATATTCTTGCCGATGAAGAATCCATGGATGCAATGGAAGCCATCGACAAAAGTAAAGCCATGATGAATGGTTATAAATGGAAGTACTTTTGCTTGGGGCTTCGTTTTGTGGGTTGGGCCTTGTTGTGTATCCTTACTTTTGGAATAGGGTTCTTATGGTTGGTACCTTATATGCAAGTGAGCAATGCGAAGTTCTATGAAGACGTGAAAGCCAATTATATGAGCCAAAATGCTTCACCAGCTACTGAAGCATTGGCTCCCAATACCATTGCAGAAGAGCCAACTGCGGCTGATGAATCTGAAGCTTAACTAGTGAACTTTATCAAAATCCCTTAGCATTCTAAAGTTTAGAATGCTAAGGGATTTATATTTAAAGTAATTAATCCAACAAAAATGAACACACCCATAGCCTTAATTGGCGCGCTCGACGAAGAAATACAAGCCTATCTCGATGAATTACAAGACCAACGTATCCAGCAATGGAAATCGATTCGTTTTTACCAAGGTGTTTTGTTTGGTCAAGATGTGGTTATCGTAAAATCGGGAGTGGGAAAAGTATTTGCCGCATTGGTAACCCAAAAATTAATTGACACATTTAAGCCCAAAGCCATTTTGTTTACAGGCGTAGCCGGCGGATTAAATCCGTTATATGAAATAGGCGATGTTGTGGTAGCTAAAGATTGTGTTCAACACGATTTGGACACTACTGAATTAGGAATTCCACGGGGTAAAATACCCTATACACACTTTCATTTTTTTGAATCAGACGAGCGACTAAAAACGTTGGCATTGGCCGCGCAGCTGAAACATAAAATTCATGAAGGACGCATTGTAACTGGCGATCAATTTATTACCCAAAAGGAAATGCATCATTTTAAACACCTCACTACTGAACTAGCGGGCGATGCGGTAGAAATGGAAGGGGCTTCAGTTGGTCTGGTGTGTGCCGTAAATGAAATTCCTTTTTTACTCATTCGGACTATTTCAGACAAAGCCGATGGAAATGCCACAAACAGTTATATGGAACTGCTACCCGAGGTGGCAAAAAACTCATTTGAATTGGTTGCCCATATACTCAATACGTGGAATGAATAGAAAAGCTGTGTCATCAAAAACAACCAACTAATTTATTTCAGTAATTTAGCCACTCTAAATTAATTCACATGAAAAGATATGCTGTAGTTTGTGCACTTGCACTCTTATTTTTAAGCTTCACCCAGACCGAAAGCGAAAAAATTGGAAATGGACGAATTGTATTTGAAAGCGATATGGATGGAAATTTTGAGTTATATAGCATTCAAAACAACGGCTCCGATTTACAACGACTCACCACTGACATGGGAATTGACGCCCATCCCTGTTTTTCTCCCGACGGAAAATTTATCGCCTTTACCAGCCAACGAAATGGCAAATTTGACATCTATAGTATTTCGGCTGAAGGTGGCGAACCCATTCAAATTACAAAACACAACGGAACCAATAAGGTTCCCTGCTTTTCACCAGATGGAAAAAAAATTGTGTACGAAAGCAATATGGATGGCAATTATGAACTCTACAGCATTTCGCTTGACGGGACCAATCGCAAGCAACTTACCCACACAGAAGCCCCGATTCAAAATTTTGGGCCCAAATATGCTGGAGACGGCACGCGAATTGCATTTGCCAGCAACAGAGATGGTGAAAAGGATACAACCAACGACATTTATATTTTAAACACAGCAGATGGATCTTGTTTGAAACTAACGGAAAACATGGACAATACCGAGGGAATAAGTTGGTCGCCAAACGGCAAAGAAATTGTATTCAATTCGGTAGTTAATGGCGTGGGTCAGTTGTTTGTTGTTGATGTAAAATCGAAAAAAGTAAAGCAACTCACCCAAAGCGAAGGCAATCCAAACCCATTTGCTCCTGGTGGTGTGTTTCCTGTAATAAGAGGTGAAGCTACACCCCATTGGACTCCCGATGGAAAAAAAATACTATTTGCCAGTGACCGAGACAATCACTATGATTTGTACCAAATGAACCCCGATGGAACTGAAGTTACTCGACTAACTAGCTTGGATTATTTTTCGCTTTCTCCATGCTGCCAGCCATTGACTCAAAACTAACTACAATATAACCCTAACGCAACAAATACATGCAACACCTTATCGATCGATTCATTAGCTACGCCATTATTGATACGGAATCTGATCCGTATTCTGAAACAACACCCAGTACACAAAAGCAATTTAATTTGGCCCATTTGTTGGTAAAAGAATTACAAGAAATTGGCCTAACCGAAGTGAGTATCGACGAACGTGGCTATGTAATGGGAACGCTTGAAAGCAATGTTGACCACGAAGTACCTACCATTGGTTTTGTCTCCCATTTTGACACCACGCCCGATTTTACAGGAGCAAATGTAAAGCCGCAATTGGTACACAATTATGACGGGGGAGATATTATCTTGAATGCCGAACAAAACATCGTACTCTCACCAAATTATTTTAATGATTTACTGCTGTATAAAGGCCAGACTCTCATTACCACTGATGGAACTACTTTATTGGGAGCTGACGACAAAGCCGGACTAACTGAAATTATATCGGCGATGGAATACTTAGTTCAACACCCCGAAATCAAACACGGAAAAATTCGAGTTGGTTTTACGCCTGATGAAGAAATAGGTCGAGGGGCTGATTTTTTTGACGTTGAAAAATTTGGTGCCGATTGGGCCTACACAATGGATGGCAGCCAAATTGGGGAACTAGAATACGAGAACTTTAATGCAGCTGGCGCTAAAATTACCTTTAAAGGTAAAAGTGTGCATCCGGGCTATGCCAAAGGAAAAATGATCAATTCGATGCTCATTGCCAATGACTTCATCAATGCGCTACCCCAAGGAGAAACGCCACAAGAAACACAAGATTATGAGGGCTTTTTTCATGTGCATCACCTCAAAGGGAGCATCGAAGAAACAGTACTTGAATTAATTATACGCGATCACGATGCCGAACTTTTTGCACAACGCAAGCAACTCATTCATCAAATCACCGCGCAAATCAATGCACAATATGCGGCGCAATATGGAGAAGACATTGTAATTGCCGAAGTAAAAGATCAGTATTACAATATGCGAGAGAAAGTTGTTCCGGTTATGCATATCGTAGATTTGGCCGAACAAGCCATGCGAAATGTTGGCATTACGCCCATCATTAAACCGATTCGAGGCGGTACCGATGGCAGCCGATTGTCGTATATGGGTTTACCCTGCCCCAACATCTTTGCAGGCGGACATAACTTTCACGGAAAATACGAATACTTGCCCGTAGAAAGCATGCAAAAAGCGGTAGAAGTTATCGTGCAAATAGCCACACTCACTGCCTCAACCGATTTCTCTTCAAAATAACTAAGCATGTCCGAAGAAGCAAAAAAGCACGTTTGGGACAAAACAGGCAATTGGAATACCGAATTAAACCAACTGACCAATCTGCTTGAGCAAGCTAAGTTGGAAAAAACAATTAAATGGGGAGCGCCAGTATACACGTATAAGGGAAAAAACGTAGTCGGAATTGCTGGATTTAAACATTTTTTTGCGCTTTGGTTTTTTAATGGAGTAGCCTTATCCGATCCTGCAAACGTATTGATCAATGCCCAAGAAGGGAAAACAAAAAAACTGCGTCAATGGCGTTTTACCAAGCAAGAACAAATTGATGAGCCACTTATCATGCAATACCTGTTGGAAGCAATGGCACTTGAGTAGATCCTATAAAAAAAGCAACCCGAAAGGTTGCTTTTTTATTTGGGGTTGGTCCCTTATTTTTTTGCCAACGCTGCCGATAATTCCATCGAAATGGCCGAACGCTCCATTTTGAGTTTTCCTGCCATGGTTTCGATGATTACAGTAGTTTCATTAAGTTCGGCAATCTTGGCATGAATGCCACTTTTTGTTACAATTTTATCCCCTATTTTTAAATCGGATTCAAATTGTTTTTCTTGTTTCACGCGTTTTTGCTGTGGACGGATCATAAAAAAATAGATCACCACAAACATTAAAATAAACGGTAAAAATTGTTGCACTTGTTCCATAGTAATTGAGATTTAATGCCCCACTAGCCCACTTTGTGGCGTGATTGCAGCTTTTATAGTTAATTGTTCTTTTTGTGCTTTGGTGTTGGTGGTAATGGTCACCGTTTTTTGTTGCATACCCGATTTTCCTGCCGAATTAAAGGTTACCTTCATCACACCCGATTTACCTGGCGCAACAGGTTCTTTGGGGTACTCGGGAACGGTACATCCACAAGAACCTACCGCATTGGCAATGACTAAGTCGCCTGTGCCTGTATTGGTGAATTTAAAATCATACGACACTTTATCTCCGGATTTGATTTTACCAAAATCGTGTGCGGGAGTTTCAAACTGCATCACGGGATATTGTCCATTGGTTACGGCTGGTGCTTTTACCTCAGTTGATGGAGCTGGACCAATATTGGCTTCAGGATGCAATTGATCTTCAGAAACCATGGGAACATCTTGGGCATTTGGGTCAATTTTTGAGACCACATTATCATTCTTACAGGCAGTTAGGCCCAATAGAACTAGAAAAATAAAAAATGTGTTGATTTTCATATGCTATAATTTAAATTAATCCTCTTCCTATTTTTTGCATTTTACCTGTTGATTTAAATTCCTTGACCAAATTGTCTAGAATTCCGTTGATAAAGATGCTGCTTTTGGGTGTTGAATATTCTTTGGCAATTTCTAGGTATTCATTTAAGGTAACTTTTACTGGAATGGACGAAAAATGCAACAATTCACAGATGGCCATTTTAAGTATAATGGTATCCACTTCGGCAATACGATCTATATCCCAATTGGGGGTTTTATCACTAAAGTATTTTGCCAACTCAACCTCATTTAATACGGTTTTTATAAACAACTGTTCGGCGAATTCTTGGTCTTCTGGATCGCGGTAATTCATAGGAAGTTTCAATTGTTGATCGGCTGAACTAAGTCCCGTTAACTGCTTCACGATGTAGGTATTTACTACCGGAATATCATCAATCCAGGTGAGCTTTAGGTCTTCAAGATGGGCATATAATTTTTCATTTGGTACTATTACCTCGGTAAATAAGGCCACAATAAAATCACGATCGGCAGCAAAAGAGGTGGTGGGTTCTTCCATGTAAGCCTGATACAATGGGTTTGATTTAGTGGCTTCTAAAAGAACTAAAATATAATCGTCATTTAGTTTCCAGTGATTTACTTTACGTTTATCAACCGCTTGTTGAAGTAACTCGCTTTTTGACAACAACTGAATTACAGCATTGTTTACAAATTTGTGATTGGGATTGCGTTCAGCAGCTGTGGCTAAATGTTTTTGACTTGCGCGTTGCAAATACTCCGCTTCTTTGATTCCTAATTCAATTAAAGCGGAGAGCATCATGAGGTATAAATCTTGAATGATGTCAATGCTGTTGAACAAAAAGCGTTGCTCTTTCTCTACTTGATCGGAACCGTTTTGGTGCATCGCATAGATGGTCTGCATTACTTTTACACGGATATGTCTTCTGTTTAACACGGATAAGAACTTTACTGAATTATACGTTCAACAATTGGAACGCGTGGGCGAAATTAACAATAAAAAAAACAACCAAAAATTATTTGGCTGTTTCTTTTTTCTTTTCCGCAATTCGATTTTCAGCTAACCACAAAGCCGCTTGGTAGGTTGTTTTGTGTTGTGCTGCTGCCAAGCTAAAAATCTCTAAGGTGGTATTGTAGATGTTCTCTGTACGACGCAACGCTTCTTCTTTCCCGTAACCGGCAATCTCGCCATATACATTGATGATTCCACCGGCATTGATCAAGAAATCCGGTGCATACAAAATACCTCGTTCTTTTAAAATTTTCCCGTGAATTTCCTCATTTGCCAATTGATTATTGGCCGCACCAGCAATTACTTTGGCCTTTAATTTATAAATGGTGTCATCATTGATAGTAGCTCCCAATGCGCAAGGTGCATAAATGTCAACATCGGCAGCATATAAATCGTCACCACGGAATATGTGTACACCATATTTTGTTTGTAGCTCAGCAAGTCGTGCTTCATTAATGTCTGTAATTTGTACTTCAGCACCCGCTTGTACCAAATGCATTACCAAAGTTTCTCCCACATGGCCAATCCCTTGTACAAGAACTTTTTTTCCAGCCAAATTATCCGAACCAAATTGATGCTTAGCCGCGGCTTTCATACCCATAAACACACCATAAGCCGTAACAGGCGATGGATTTCCTGAACCTCCTATTGATTCAGAAATACCTGTAACATAAGGGGTTACTTGGCGTATTAAATCCATATCAGGAGTTGTGGTACCCACGTCTTCAGCAGTTATGTATTTTCCGCTTAACGAATGAACATATTGGCCAAATTTGGTAATGAGTTCAGGGGTTTTATCTGCTTTGGCATCACCAATAATTACGGCTTTTCCTCCTCCTAAATTCAAACCTGAAATAGCCGATTTATAGGTCATGCCACGTGACAAACGCAAAACATCGTTGAGCGCCTCCCATTCGTTGTTGTATTTCCACATTCGGGTTCCGCCCAAAGCTGGACCCAATACTGTATTATGTACTCCTATTATTGCTTTTAATCCAGTATCTTTGTCGTGGCAAAAAACAATTTGTTCGTGATTATCAAAAGAAAGTTGTCCAAAAACGGGATCAACTTTTTTTAATTCAGTAGCTTGTACTAGCGTTGTTGTCATTCGAAAATTAAAATTAAATTTGCGACATTATTAAAAAGTCGATGCAAAAATAGCATTTAAATCAATATTCTTTACGATTCTTCGTTTAATATCAAATAATATGCAATTATATTGAATGTATTCCTTTAATTTAAAATACACAATTCATCATTAATTAACACTAAGTATTACACAATTACAATACGAATTCCCCAATTCATGAAAGAACTTTACTATTTAAATAAATATTTTGTAAAATATAAATTCAGTTTTTTATTGGGAATTGTCATTACCATTGTGGCACAAATCTTTTCGTTATTTACTCCCAAACTCATCAGTAAGTCCTTTCAGTCGATTGAAGCATTTGCAAAAAACAATAGCTCACCCGAAGTAATTCAAAATGAACTTATTCACAACATTTTGCTGATTATTGCCACCACCATTGTAGCTGGATTTTTAACCTTCTTAATGCGACAAACCTTAATTGTCATGTCGCGTCACATTGAATTTGATTTGAAAAACGAGGTATTTACCCAATACGAAAACCTCTCGCAAAATTTCTACAAACAAAACCGAACAGGCGATTTAATGAACCGAATAAGCGAAGACGTGAGTAAAGTGCGTATGTACGTAGGTCCAGCTGTAATGTATGCAATAAACACAGGCATTCGGTTTACTGTAGTAATTGGCTATATGTATGCCGTTTCGCCAAAATTAACTTTATATACGCTTTTGCCGCTCCCAGTATTGTCGTATGCGATATTTAAACTCAGTACTGAAATCAACAAACGCAGCACCACCTTTCAACAATACTTGTCAAAAGTTTCAAGCTTTAGTCAAGAGGTGTTTTCTGGTGTGCGGGTCATTAAAGCGTATTCGCTTGAAGCGCAACAACAAGCAGAAATGCAAGAATTGTCGGTAGAAAGCAAAACAAAAAGTTTACAATTGGCCAAAATCCAGGCCATTTTTGGACCATTGATGCTTGCTTTAATTGGTGTAAGCAACTTGGTTGTCATTTACTTTGGCGGAAAATTATATATCGAGGGCAGCATAAGTAGTATTGGAACAATTGCAGAATTTATCTTGTATGTGAATATGCTTACTTGGCCTGTGGCCTCATTGGGATGGATTTCGAGTATGGTACAAGAAGCTGAGGCATCTCAAAAACGCATTAACGAATTTTTAACAATCAAGCCCGACATTTTAAACACAAATCCAAATCATTCAATTATTGCTGGAAATATTGCATTTAACAATGTTCATTTTACCTACAACGACACCAAAATAACTGCATTGAAAGGCATTACATTTACTGTAAAAAAAGGCGAGACTTTAGCCATATTAGGTAAAACTGGATCAGGCAAATCGACAATTCTTTCTCTCATTAGCCGTCTTTATGATACCACCGAAGGAACCATTGAAATTGACGGACAAAACATCAAAAACCTCAATTTATTTGATTTGCGTAACAGCATCGCATGTGTTCCTCAAGATGCTTTTTTATTTTCGGATACGATTAAAAACAACATCAAATTTGGCAACGAAAATGCGACAAGTCAAGAAGTAATTGAAGCAGCCAAACAAGCAATTGTACACGACAACATTATGCAATTTGCAAATCATTACGACACCATTTTGGGCGAACGTGGCATAACCTTATCCGGTGGACAAAAACAGCGGGTTTCGATAGCCCGTGCCATGATTAAAGATGCCGAAATTTTACTGTTGGACGATTGTTTATCAGCCGTAGACACCGAAACCGAAGAGCTTATTTTATCCAATCTACTGACTTTTTGCCAAGATAAAACCACACTAATTGTGAGCCATCGGGTGTCCTCGGCCAAAAACGCCAACCACATTATCATCTTAGACGAAGGACAAATAATTGAACAAGGAACTCATAATCAATTACTAAACAAAAATGGATATTACGCAGACTTGTATGCCAAACAACTTTCTGAAAAAGATTTAATTTAATTGTTGTTTTGTAATACAATTTTTCCCATTTTTGGATGGTAAAATTCACTAATAGAGTTCGAGATTATGAGAGAAAACGACATGCTAGACAAGGAAGAAATTTATTCCAAAGTATTACGCGCCGGCCGTCGCACCTATTTTTTTGATGTTCGCGCTACCAAAGCGGATGATTATTACATCACCATTACCGAAAGCAAAAAATTTACCGAAGAAGACGGTTCTTTTCATTTTAAAAAACATAAAATCTATTTGTACAAAGAAGATTTTGCTGCCTTCGCAGAAATTTTAGAAGACATGACGTCTTATGTTTTAAATCACAAAGGAGAAGAAGTAATCTCAGAACGCCATCAACGGGATTTCAAAAAAGAGTATTACGATGAAAAATCGATAGCCAACGAGGAAACACCCAGCACTTCAAACTTCACCAATATAGATTTTGACGATATTTAACTAAAAAGTCCCGCAAATTGCGGGACTTTTTAGTTTAAAATACCAGACGAAACTAATTTTCAAAATAGATGTCCGAATAGCGCTTAACGAAAGCAAAAGAAGCGTCATCTAATTTTGCTTTGTCTTTCATTCGATCTAAAATTCGGACCCATTTCTCTTTACTATATTCTTGTGGCTTTGGCAAATCATGGCATTCTGCACATCTTGAATCAAACAAATCTTTTCCCTTTGATTCTGAATCGGACAACATGGCCAGGCGGTTTACTAGATTTTTTTCTTTTATTCTGGGATCTACCGGGATAATGGATCCTTTTGCATCAACGGCCACTAAAGCTAATTTAGGTGTTGCAGATGTCGAAGTAGTTTCTTTTTTTGAAACGTCGTTCGAGGCAACTGTAGCTTTTGGACTTGAACAGGCAACTAGAAAAATCCCAATCATAAAAGGGATTGCACTGAAAATTATTTTTCTATCTATCATGGTATTTAGGTTTTACTTTATTTAACATCCATTAATTCTACATCAAATATCAAGGTAGCATTTGGTGGAATTACCCCTCCAGCTCCTCGCGATCCATAACCCAAATGCGATGGTATCACAAAACGGGCTTTGTCACCCACTTGCAACAATGCAATTCCTTCGTCCCAGCCTTCAATTACATTGCCCATTCCCAATGGAAATTCGATTGGTTTTTTGCGCGAATACGACGAATCAAATACTTTTCCGTTTTCTAAAGAACCCGAATAATGTACCGAAACGGTTTTGCCATTTTCGGCTTTTTTGCCCGATCCTTTTTGGATCATTTTGTAACGCAATCCACTTGGTGTTTTATCAAATCCAGCAGCTAATTTTTCCATAGCTTCTTCAGCAGCGGCACGAGCTTCGGCTTCTTTCTTGGCACGAGCTCCTTCAAAAACGCGAAACGCTTCTATGGCATTCCATTTTTTAGCTTCATCGCCTTCGCGAATGATTTCAATTGTTTCGATTATATCGCCTTGCGCAACGGCATCAACCACATCTTGACCCTCTACTACATGGCCAAAAACAGTATGTTTGTTATCTAACCAATTGGTCGGCACATGCGTAATAAAAAACTGTGATCCATTAGAAGCAGGACCTGAATTGGCCATTGACAATACGCCCGGTTTGTCGTGTTTTAAACTGGGATGAAATTCGTCGTCAAAACTATACCCTGGCCCACCCGATCCGATACCTTGTGGACAACCTCCTTGAATCATAAAATCAGGAATTACCCGGTGAAATTTTAATCCGTCATAATAGGGCGTTCCCATGGGTTTAGCTGTATTTTCTAGTTGTCCTTCAGCCAAACCTACAAAGTTTCCAACTGTTCCTGGGGTTAAATCGTGAGTCAGTTTTACTACAATAGCTCCTCTTGAGGTATTGAATTTTGCATATATTCCGTGTTCCATACTGTGAAATTAAAAATGTGTCGCAAATTTAATATAATATTGTGGATAAAATTTAAAATACTGGTATTGGTTACCGCTACTCATTAAGCACTGAATTAAAATGAATAAACTCCCCGATTATATTGCAATCAACAAACAAACTTGGAACAAAAAAGCAGACATTCACCTGGATTCCGAATTTTATGATGTTCCCGGTTTTCTGGCCGGAAAATCTTCCTTACAATCCATTGAGCTAGAATTATTGGGCGATTTAAACCACAAAAAAGTACTGCATCTGCAGTGCCATTTTGGACAAGACACCCTGTCATTGGCTCGACTTGGAGCACAAGTTACGGGTGTTGATTTTTCGGAAAAGGCCATTGAACTCGCTCAAACACTGGCCAAAAAACTCGCAATTGATGCTGCTTTTGTATGTTGTGATTTGTATGATGCTCCCGCACATCTGGACGAAAAATTTGATGTGGTATTTACCAGTTATGGCACCATTGGCTGGCTACCCGATTTGACCAAATGGGCAAGTGTTATTTCACAGGTTTTAAAACCCAATGGACTTTTCGTAATGGCTGATTTTCATCCTGTTGTTTGGATGTACGACAATGATTTTAAACACGTATTTTATAGTTATTTTAATGTGAATCCCATATATGAAACCGAAATCGGCACCTATGCCGAGCGGGAAGCTCCTATTGAGACCCAGACCATTTCTTGGAATCATTCGATTTCTGAAATACTGAATGCGTTGATTAAAAGTGGGATTGAAATTAACACATTCAACGAATACGATTATTCGCCATACAATTGCTTCAACGAAACCGAGGAATTTGAACAAGGAAAATTTAGAATTAAGGCCTTCGAGAATAAGATTCCAATGGTCTATGCAATTGTGGGAAACAAAAAATAACTTTGCAATTGACCTAGCCCCAATAACTTAATCTATTATTTAATTTTTGTCGGTGTATTGGTCGAAAAGATAAAATGAAAAGCGGGAATTGCCCCATAGTGAATGCATAATGAATATAGAATATTGATATCTTTGCGAGCAGAAAAAGAGCACTATGCGCATTGACATCATTACTGTATTGCCCGAATTATTGCGTAGTCCGTTTGAGGCTTCAATCATGAAACGCGCCATAGACAAAGGTTTGGTTGAAGTGCATTTTCATAACTTACGCGACTACACCACCAACAAACAAAAAAGTGTAGACGATTACCCATTTGGCGGCGGCGCAGGCATGGTCATGACGGTACAGCCGATAGATGATTGCATAACCGCGCTCAAAAACCAACGCAACTATGACGAAATCATCTACATGAGTCCAGACGGGGAAACGCTAAATCAAAAAATGGCCAATACCATGTCGATGTATCAAAACATAATCATTTTGTGTGGACATTACAAAGGCGTAGATCAACGGGCACGTGACTTGTTTATTACCAAAGAAATTTCCATCGGCGATTATGTGTTGAGTGGTGGTGAATTGGGTGCATTGGTGTTGAGCGATGCTTTAATCCGTTTGATTCCTGGGGTATTGAGCGACGAAACTTCAGCGCTCACGGATAGTTTTCAAGACAATTTATTATCGGGTCCAATTTACACGCGTCCCGCCGATTACAAAGGACACAAAGTTCCAGATGTATTACTGAGTGGACATGCCGCCAAAATTGATAAATGGCGAGAAGACAAAGCGTTTGAGCACACCAAAAAAAGAAGACCCGATCTTTTGTAATAAATTCCAAAAGATGAAATTCCAAACACCAGTGCATCTAGTAGAAATTATTTGGAATTTGAAATTTGTTTTTTGAATTTTTTAATTACATTTGCGCCCACATTAGACCAACCTCTGGCGAGAACCGTGTATGTTGCTCTGAGTTCAACCATAAGTAAATAAAATTATCATGGCAGATTTAATGAAATTCGTACAAAGCGAATTAGTTGCTAAAAAAGATTTTCCTGATTTCGGCGCTGGAGATACCATCACCGTGTACTACGAAATCAAAGAGGGTGAAAAAACAAGAACACAGTTTTTTAAAGGTGTAGTTATTCAACGCAGAGGTTCAGGAACCACTGAAACGTTTACCATTCGCAAAATGTCAGGCGCAATTGGTGTAGAGCGTATCTTCCCAGTAAATTTACCGGCTTTGCAAAAAATTGAAATCAACAAAAAAGGTCACGTACGTAGAGCTCGTATCTTTTACTTTAGAGAACTTACTGGTAAAAAAGCCAAAATTAGAGACAAAAGAAGATAGTTTACTGTCTCTTCACCATACAATAGCCTTCCAAACGGAAGGCTATTTTTTTTCAATAAATTGAACGCAAATTGTCATATTCATTTTTTGGCGTTGTTTAGTTATCAATTTGACAATTCAATCGAAATAATAGAAAACTTCAGAAGCTGCTTTTTATAAATACGAAATCGTTTGTTACATTTGCGCAACTAAATAATACCTAAACCACAAGTACTTTTATGGCAAAAATTAAAGTAGCCAACCCAATAGTTGAATTGGACGGCGATGAAATGACACGAATTATATGGGCATTTATTAAAGACAAATTAATACTCCCCTATTTGGATTTAGACATCAAATATTTTGACTTAGGGATGGAAAGCCGTGAGGCAACCAAAGATCAAATTACCATTGATTCGGCCGAAGCGATTAAAAAATACAATGTAGGAATTAAATGCGCTACCATTACTCCCGACGAAGAGCGTGTAAAAGAATTTAACCTTTCTAAAATGTGGAAGTCTCCCAATGGAACCATCCGAAATATTGTAGGAGGAACCGTTTTTCGTGAGCCCATCATCATGAGTAACGTACCGCGTTATGTACAAGGTTGGACCAAACCGATTGTAATTGGACGTCATGCATTTGGCGATCAATACAAAGCCACAGACACGGTCATCAAAGGCAAAGGAACTTTAACCATGAGTTTCACCAATGAAGCCGGCGAAACCCAATCTTGGGAGGTGTACAACTTTGAAGGAAATGGTGTAGCGATGTCGATGTACAACACCGACGAAAGCATCTACGGCTTTGCGCATTCTTCGTTTCAAATGGCCTTGACTAAAAAATGGCCGTTGTATTTATCAACCAAAAACACGATCTTGAAAGCCTACGACGGACGTTTCAAAGACATTTTTGAAGAAGTTTACCAACAACACTACAAAGCTGATTTTGACGCTAACGGCATTATTTACGAGCACCGTTTAATTGATGACATGGTGGCCTCTTGTATGAAATGGAACGGCGGATTTGTATGGGCCTGTAAAAATTACGACGGTGATGTACAATCAGACACAGTTGCACAAGGATTTGGTTCATTGGGATTAATGACATCCGTATTGGTTACGCCTGACGGAAAAACAGTTGAAGCCGAGGCAGCTCATGGAACCGTAACACGTCACTACCGTGAACACCAAAAAGGGCGTGCTACTTCAACCAATCCGATTGCCTCTATTTTTGCGTGGACCAGAGGTTTGGAGCACCGCGGTAAATTGGACAACAACGCCGAATTAATTAACTTTTGCCATACCTTAGAACAAGTGTGCATCGACACCGTTGAAAGCGGAAAAATGACCAAAGATTTGGCTATGTTGGTAAAACCTGAAGGATTAACCAGCACCGATTACTTAACCACACAAGATTTCTTGGAAGCCATACGAGAAAATTTAGATCAAAAATTAGGGTAACCGAATTGATTATATTGAAAAGGCAATCTGTAAAAGGATTGCCTTTTTTTGTGATTTCTTAACAGCTGTTGATCGCTTGATATCGAGATAAATAGACGATTTTTGTGGCCAAAATAAACAACACATGCAAAAAATAGTACTACCAATTCTTTATTTGGGTTTGTTTTTCGTAACACAGCTTGGTTTTGGCCAAGAAAAACGAATTGTGAGCGGACGAATTACCGATTCCAAGAGCAACGAGAGCTTAATTGGTGTTAGTATTTTTGACGAAGTAACCAAAAAAGGAACACAAACCAATGAATACGGATTTTATTCCCTTACTTTAAATGCAGGTTCGCATCGGTTGCGTTTCAATTCAATGGGATATAAACCGGAAGTCTTGGTTTTTGAATTGGCCCAAGATAAAACACTCAATGTTGCCTTGAGCCCTGCGCTAGAAGAACTAGAGGAAGTAGTGATCAAGGATAACAAAAAAGCGAGCAATATCCGAAAAGCCGAAATGAGTGTCAACAAACTCACTGTAGCCACCATTAAGAGTATGCCAGTGGTATTGGGAGAAGTTGATGTATTGAAGTCTATTTTGTTGTTACCCGGGGTAACAAATGCCGGCGAAGGATCGTCAGGATTTAATGTACGCGGTGGCGGAGCAGATCAGAATTTACTAATTCTTGACGAAGCGACACTGTACAACTCTTCCCATGTGTTTGGGTTTTTCTCTGTATTTAATCCCGATGCAATAAAAGACTTAAAACTGTACAAAGGTGGAATTCCGGCGCGATTTGGCGGGAGAGCTTCATCGGTACTAGACATTTACCAAAAAGACGGAAACAGCAAAAAATTTCACCTCAATGGGGGCATCGGCTTAATCACGAGTCGGCTGTTGGCAGAAGGACCCATTGTGAAGGACAAAGGATCTTTTTTGTTAGCCGGTCGCGGTTCCTATGCCCATTTATTTTTAAAATTTTCGGAGGACCAAAAAGACAATGCAGCCTATTTTTATGACTTGAATACCAAATTGCATTTTCAATTGGACAGCATCAATCATTTATATGCATCAGGTTATTTTGGCCGCGATGTGTTTCGGATCAAAAATCTGTTCGAAAACCAATACGGCAATGCCACTTTTAATTTGCGCTGGAATCATTTGTTCTCAAACAAAATGTTCTCAAATCTATCCCTTATTTACAGTGAATATTATTATGGTTTGAACTTAGATTTTATTCAGTTTAATTGGGATTCGGGCATCAAAAATTACCATTTTAAATACGATATCAAACACAATGTTTCCGATGAATTGCAATTGCGGTATGGACTAAGTTCTATTTATTATGATTTCAATCCAGGAACTCTTCGGCCATCTGCGCCAGAATCGGCGATCAATTTTCGACAACTCGAAAAGAAAAAAGCATTTGAACCCGCGCTATATCTGGAAGCCGAACAACAACTTGGCGCTAAACTCAATGTAAACTACGGGCTTCGCTACAGTTTGTTTTACCGACTAGGAACGGCCAACATCAACACGTATGCCAATAACCAAGCTGTTGTATATAATCCATCCATTCAGTTGTATGAAAAAGCAAGCCCAACGGGCAGCACTTATTTTGGCGCAAACCAAACAATCGCTCACTACAACAACTGGGAGCCTCGATTGGCTCTAGCTTATCAACTTAATGACAACACTTCAGTTAAAGCCAGCTATAACCGAATGACACAGTATTTGCAACTGATTTCAAATACAAACTCACCTACTCCACTGGATATTTGGACACCCAGTGACTCATTTATTAAACCACAAATCGCCGACCAATGGGCTGTGGGCTACTTTAAAAACTTGGCCAATACTGCTTATTCACTAGAAGTAGAATCTTATTACAAAACCGTTAAAAACCGAATAGATTATATTGACGGCGCCAATTTAATTGCCAATGATGCAATCGAACAGGTTATTCTAAATGGAAAAATGCGTTCGTATGGTCTTGAAGTTTTGTTCCGAAAAAACGAAGGTAAATTCACCGGCTGGGTTGCCTATACCTTATCCCGTTCTGAACAGCAAACGCCGGGGCGAACCGCTATTGAACCTGGAATTAATCAAGGCAAATGGTATGCCTCAGTCTATGATAAAACACACAACTTAGGAATAACTACTTCTTACAAACACTCGAGTACATGGAGTTATAGTGCTAATTTTGCGCTACAATCGGGGCAACCGGTTACCTACCCCAACGGACAATACCAATACCAAGATATTACAGTGCCTGTATTTGGCTTCCGAAATCAAAATAGATTGCCACTTTACCACCGACTAGATCTTTCGGCTACTTTAGTTCCCAAGTCCAACAAAGGCCGAAGCTGGCAATCTGAATGGGTGTTTAGCATTTATAATGTATACAACCGATTCAATGCCGCCTCCATGAGTTTCAGACAAAATCTACAAACAGGTGTAAACGAAGCCGTACAAACCGCCATTTTTGGCGCTGTTCCGGGCGTGAGTTACAACCTTAAATTCTAATCAACTATGAAAAATTTAATATTCATTATTGTTATCGTTTCTGCGCTGCTGTTTGGCAGTTGTGAAAAAGTTGTAACTGTTGGGCTTGACACGGCTAAACCACGATTGGTCATTGACGCAACCCTTGCTTGCGAAAAAGGAATTGTATTGAGTACCCAAAAAATAAAAATTACAACTACTGCTGGGTACTACTCCACTGAGGTGCCTGGAGTATCCGGAGCTACTGTTTTTGTAAGTTGTGACAATGGAAACGAATTTGAATTTACTGAAACAAGCCAATCCGGTGTATACGAATGTGCCGCTTTTGAAGCTGTTCTCGATGCTAATTATACACTCACTGTGAATTACAACGGGCAAATATTTACCGCTACTGAACAACTGAAATCGGTTCCCGTGATTGATAAAATTGAGCAGGAAATCAAACCCAAAATTGGTGGAGGCGGCAATACCATTGACATCAAAACCTTTTTTACTGATCCGGCCAACCAAACTGACTATTACTTAATACGGGTAAAAACAAGTCGCACAGCTATTCCTGAATATTCGTCAACAGATGACACATTTTTTCAAGGCAATCAAGTATTTGATTTTTACCGCAACGAAGATCTAGTGGCTGGAGATGTGGTTGATGTGCGTTTGGGACGGGTGTCTCAACGGTACCAAAATTACATGAAAATCCTGGCAAGTATAT
Source organism: Flavobacterium sp. (assembly GCA_018883065.1). GTDB lineage: Bacteria > Bacteroidota > Bacteroidia > Flavobacteriales > Flavobacteriaceae > Flavobacterium. The sequence goes on along the minus strand of VEQT01000008.1, from coordinate 21,915 downwards.
CTGGAAACAATGGCGGAGGGCCGTTTTCTACTCCACCGGCAACAGTTCGGGGGAACATCGAAAATAACTCCAATCCGGACAACTATGCATTGGGATACTTTAGCATGCTTGAAGTTGTGTATCAATCACACACCTGCACCAATTAGTTTTTGATTAAAATAATACTGGCTTTAAATCCCGTAGCCAAATTCCATTGATTGGCAGAAATTAGCTGCCCTTTATCATCATAGACTTGAAACTCGGCTGTATTGGGTCCAGATTCGCCTTGGTTAATGGCTTCAAAATCTACTTTATTGAACCCTTTAATGAGTCCTAAATCAATGCCGCGGTAATCGCTCGTTAGAAATATGCGTTCAATCATTATTTTTCCATTCACCCACACACGTATTTCATCGCCATCGACCTCACCAAAATCTCGGCAACTGATGCGCACCGTTTCAGCTTTTGACGTAAACTCCCCTAAAAATTGGTTTTTTCGATAGATGCGAAAATCATCGCCTTCGGGTTTGCGGTTGAGTTTGTCTTTGTAAACATCACCGGGATTGGCAAACGAATTGGGGTTGGTAAATTGCATGCTATTCTTCTCCATAATGGAAGAAGATGTATTGGTTGAAGGTTTTTTGGGCGAAAAAACTGATGGCGTAAATACCTTGGGAGTTGAATTCGATGGCTTAGCAGGTATAGCATTACTTGGATTCATGAATTCGTATTGCGCCCAAACATTGGAAACAAACAAACACAAAATCAACACTATACCATGCTTTTTCATAGGCAAACCAAAGAATATTTCACTTTTTGTGTGGCTAAAATAATTCATATTCTACCAACGGCCTTGCTTTTATATTTATTTTATCATTTGAACTAAATCCAAAAATAGTTTCCTCCTCAAATTGCTAATTATAGTTGTAAATTAGCCGAGCAATCTCAAGTATACCTGTATGAAATTCGAAGTCGTATCTGACTACCAACCCAAAGGCGATCAACCGCAGGCGATACAAAAACTCGCCCAAGGCATCTTGGCGGGCGATGAATTTCAGACCTTATTGGGCGTAACTGGATCGGGAAAAACCTTTACCGTAGCCAATGTAATCCAAGAAGTACAACGCCCGACTTTGGTCTTGGCACACAACAAAACCTTGGCAGCCCAATTGTATTCGGAATTCAAGCAATTTTTCCCGAACAATGCCGTAGAGTATTTTGTTTCCTACTACGATTATTACCAACCCGAGGCTTTTATGCCAGTGACAGGCGTCTTTATTGAAAAAGATCTATCGATTAACGAAGAACTGGAAAAAATGCGATTAAGCACGACCGCTTCACTACTTTCTGGCCGACGTGATATTTTGGTGGTTGCTTCAGTTTCCTGTTTGTACGGAATTGGTAATCCCATTGAGTTTCAGAAAAATGTAATTGCAATCGAGCGCGATCAGGTAATTGCTCGAACAAAACTGCTAAAACAACTGGTTCAAAGTTTATATTCGCGCACGGAAGCAGAGTTTAACCCCGGAAGTTTTCGCATCAAAGGAGACACCGTAGAAGTGTATCCCAGTTATGCCGACGATGCCTTTCGGATTCATTTTTTTGGCGATGAAATTGAAGAAATTGAACGCTTTGATGTAAAAACCGCTGCGGTAATTGAAAAGTTTGACAAATTGACCATCTACCCGGCCAATATGTTTGTGACTTCGCCCGATGTGTTGCAGAATGCCATTTGGGAAATTCAACAAGATTTAGTGAAACAGGTGGATTACTTTAAAGAAATTGGCAAACATTTAGAAGCCAAACGCCTGGAAGAACGCACCAATTTTGACTTAGAAATGATACGCGAATTGGGCTATTGCTCGGGCATTGAAAACTATTCGCGCTACTTGGACGGACGAGAACCCGGCACGCGACCGTTTTGTTTACTCGATTATTTCCCCAAGGATTTTTTGATGGTCGTAGACGAAAGCCACGTGACCATTTCGCAAGTACATGCCATGTATGGCGGAGACCGCAGCCGTAAAGTGAATTTGGTGGATTACGGATTCCGTTTGCCTGCTGCGATGGACAATAGACCATTAAAATTTGAGGAGTTTGAAGCGATGCAAAACCAAGTAATATATGTCTCCGCGACACCTGCCGATTACGAATTACAAAAATCGATGGGCGTGGTGGTTGAACAAGTAATTCGCCCCACCGGATTACTGGACCCGATTATTGAAATTCGCCCGAGTTTAAATCAGATTGATGACTTGATTGAAGAAATTCAGCAGCGGGCAGAACTAGACGAACGGGTATTAGTAACGACCTTAACCAAACGCATGGCCGAAGAATTGGCCAAATACTTAACCAAAGTGAGTATCCGTTGCCGTTACATACATTCAGAAGTAGATACGCTTGAACGAATTGAAATCATGCAAGATTTGCGCAAAGGAATATTTGACGTATTGATTGGGGTGAATTTATTGCGCGAAGGATTGGATTTACCCGAAGTTTCGCTAGTGGCCATTTTGGATGCAGATAAAGAAGGTTTTTTACGCAGCCACCGCTCCTTGACGCAAACCATTGGTCGAGCGGCTCGAAACCTAAACGGAAAGGCAATTATGTATGCCGATAAAATCACGGTGAGCATGCAAAAAACGATAGATGAAACGACGTACCGCCGTAACAAACAACTTAATTTCAATACAGAGAACGGAATAGTTCCACAAGCGCTATCGAAAAAAATAGAAAGTGCGTTTACCAAAAATCCACTTGTAGATGCCGAATTGGGCTGGGAAGCACCCAAAGCAGCGGAACCAATACCCGAATACTTACCCAAAGCAGAAATAGAAAAACGCATCCGAGAAAAACGCAAAGCCATGGAAAAAGCAGCCAAAGAATTGGATTTTATGCAGGCAGCAAAATTTCGAGATGAGATTAGTACTTTACAAAAACAATTGTAAATGAAAAAACTGCTATGCTTTCTTCTAGTTTTTTGTTGGAGTTATTGGACTTCTTTTGCCCAAACACATTTAGTTTCTTCAAACATCAGTACAACTACAATTACCGATAGTAAAACGCAACAAAGTCGAAAAATTTGGATCTATACGCCCGTAAACTATACCCAAAATAACAAACGCTATCCTGTACTCTACCTTCACGACGCCCAAAATCTATTCGATGCCCAAACATCATTTGCCGGCGAATGGAACATCGACGAAAAACTAGACAGCCTACAAGCGCAAATTATTGTTGTGGGCATAGAACACAGCAACGAAAAGCGATTGGAAGAACTCACCCCTTACAAAAACGATCAATACGGCGGAGGACAGGCAGAAGGGTATTTAGACTTCATCATCCACACCCTAAAACCCGAAATTGATAAAAACTACAGAACCAAACCCGAACCCAAAAACACGGGTATACTAGGCAGTTCCTTGGGCGGATTGGTTTCGTTATATGCGGTTATGAAACACCCCGATGTATTTGGTAAAGCCGGCGTTTTCTCCCCTTCGTTGTGGTTTTCGGAACTAATATATACCGATTTCAAGGCGCTACCTGAATTTAAAGCAAAAGTATATTTGCTTTGCGGCGATAAGGAAAGTGAAACTATGGTACCTGATATCAAACGGTTGGAGTATGCCATCAACGAAAAGCGGTGCTATTGCAAGAACCTTAACAAACTTAAAATTGTACCTGGTGGTCAACACAACGAAAAATTATGGCGCGATGGATTTGTAAAAGCCTACCTTTGGCTTTTCTAACTCATAACTCATAATTCATAACTCCTAACTATATACCTGTGAACAACAACGATATCTTCAAAAAACTACGCGTGGCCTTAATGCTGAGAGACGATCAAATTATTGACATCTTGGCTTTAGTTGATTTTAGAATGTCCAAAGGCGAAATTGGCAACCTATTTCGCAACGCCGATCATCCGAACTTTATGGAGTGTGGGGACCAAGTGTTGCGCAATTTCTTGAATGGTTTGGTGATACATTTGCGCGGCACCAAAGAAAATCCAAAAAATCCAAACGAAGTATTGGCTCAGCATAAAGCGGAAATTCCAGTGAAGGCAAATTTTGCCACACGAGCCGAGTTCAAACCTAGCCCAAAAACCGCTCCTATAAAATCATTTGGTAATACCAAATCAAGTAGCGTAAATAAGGCTTCCAATACCAAGTCACGCGAAAAGAAGCCCGTTGCTAAAATTCAAGTGGTTGAAAAGGTAAAATTCAACAACGGTAAAAACAAAAAGTCCTGATTGCTCAGGACTTTTTTATTTTATAATCTAAATTTATGTTAAGCTTGTAACGCTTTTTGCACTTGATTTGCTGCTTCTTGGAATTCAACTGCGGATAAGATTGGCATACCCGAATTGTCAATCAATTCTTTGGCAATCTCGGCATTGGTTCCTTGTAAACGAACAATGATTGGCACTTTAATGGCATCGCCCATATTTACATAAGCATCAACTACACCCTGAGCAACACGGTCGCAACGCACAATTCCTCCAAAAATATTAATCAAAATGGCTTTTACATTGGGATCTTTCAAAATGATTCGAAAAGCCAATTCTACTCGTTTGGCATCGGCTGTACCGCCAACGTCCAAGAAGTTTGCTGGTTCAAAGCCCGCGTATTTGATCAAATCCATGGTAGCCATTGCTAAACCAGCTCCGTTAACCATACAACCCACAGTTCCATCCAAATCAACATAATTCAAGCCGGCCTCTTTGGCTTCAACTTCAATTGGGTTCTCTTCACGAACGTCACGCATTTCTGCATATTTCGGGTGACGGTATAAGGCGTTATCGTCCAAGTTTACTTTGGCATCTACTGCAATAATTTTATTGTCAGACGTTTTTAATACCGGATTGATTTCAAACATGGTGGCATCACAACCTATGTAAGCATTGTATAAGGCAGGTACAAACTGCGTCATTTCTTTAAACGCGGCACCTGACAAGCCTAAATTAAAAGCAATTCGACGTGCTTGAAACCCTTGCAATCCAACAGTTGGATCAATTTCTTCAGTAAAAATTAAGTGTGGCGTTTTCTCAGCTACTTCTTCGATATCCATCCCACCCTCGGTAGAATACATGATCATGTTGCGCCCTTTTCCGCGGTTTAATAATACCGACATATAGAATTCGGAAGTTTCGCTTTCTCCTGGATAATACACGTCTTCGGCAACTAATACTTTGTGTACTTTTTTACCTTCGGCTGACGTTTGTGGAGTAATTAATTGCATACCAATAATTTGCTCTGCTAACTCTTCTACTTGCTGCAAGTTTTTGGCCAATTTAACGCCGCCGCCTTTACCACGGCCACCGGCATGTACTTGGGCTTTGATGACGTGCCAACCGGTTCCTGTTTCGGCTGTAAGTTGTTTGGCAACTGCAACTGCTTCTTGTGGATTATTGGCCACATAGCCGCGTTGTACTTTTACGCCATAGCTTGATAAAATTTCTTTTCCTTGGTATTCGTGTATATCCATAATGCAGTTAAATTTGACTTTTAAAAAGTGCCACAAAAATAATAATTTCATTCAAACGAACGGCAGCAAATTGTGAATTTTATTTGCAAAATAAACCCATTAATACAGCTGTAAATAATTGCTTTTAATGTTGACTAAAAAGAAAAAATATACCTTTGGAAAATGAAAAAAATTATTGGATTTTTTCTTTTATTTAGTCTGTTATTCATACTCTCTTGTCAAGAAAATAAGGCAACCAATACTGCATTAACACCTGAGCAACTGGAGGGCGAATGGAATCTAATCTATGTATTACATGGATTTAGCAGCTTTGTTAAAGAATATCCACGCGCTACAATCGTTTGGCGATTTAATACAGCCAACCAGACAGTTACCATACAAAACAATTCAACTGATAATACAGAACGCTATATATTTGAAAATGGCACCTATCCTTATTCGCTTGAATTAAATACCGATGTGACTTTAGGCTGTCCACAAATACTTAGTGTGCAAGACGTCAATTTGGGCTGTTGCACGATTACAAATGGAGAACTCAGTTTAAGTTCCATCGCCTTAGATGGAGATTTTGTAAAATTAGTTCGTTAAACAAAATTTTTGAAGCTTAAAATTTAACTACAAATAGTACATTTGGCGTTTTAACACAATCTCATGAATAGAAGAAAGTTTTTCAAAAATGGTTCCCTAGCTGCCCTAGGCGGTGCGTTGATAAATCCGTTTCAAAGCACAGCTGACACCCTAGATTTTAGCACTACATTCAAAAATAAAAAAGCCAAAAATATCATTTTCTTAGTGAGCGACGGCATGAGTACCGGCACTTTAAATATGGCCGATTTATTTCTAAATCGCACTTACGGAAAAGGCAGTAATTGGCTTCAATTATACAAAGACAACAAAGTAAGTCGTTCCCTAATGGATACAGCCTCAGCCAGTTCTATTGTAACGGATTCGGCAGCCGGAAGTTCGTCTTGGGGTGGAGGTGTACGTGTACCCAATGGCGCGCTGAATGTAAGTGCATCGGGCGAAAAACATTTACCCATTTGGCAAAAGTTTAAAAAAGCAGGTAAAAAAGCGGGGTGTGTAACTACGGTTCCTATTACCCATGCCACACCTGCAGGATTTTGCGTGAATAGTGAAAGTCGTGGTAGTCAAGCTGAAATTGCAGAAATGTATCTTAATTTGGGCTTTGATGTATTGATGGGTGGCGGTGATAACTACTTTTCGGCCAGCAAACGAAAAGACCAAAAAGACCTGTATGCAGCCTATGCGGCTAATGGATATCAAGTTGTTCAGGAGAAATCAAGCATGCACAATTGTTCCAATTCGGCTCCGATACTAGGCGTATTTGATCAAGATGCATTACCCTATTACGTTGATCGTCAGCAAGACGAAGTATTACAGAAAAAAATTCCAACCTTGGCTGAAATGGCTCAAGTTGCCATCGACAACATGAAAGCACATCCAGCGGGTTTTGTGTTGCAGATTGAAAGTGGAAAAGTTGATTGGGCTGCACATGCCAACGATATAGCCGGATTGATTCACGAACAAATTCAATTTGACGAAGCCATCAAAGTAGCGATGGATTTTGCCGAAAAAAACCAAGATACTTTGGTCATTATTACCACCGATCACGGCAATGCCAATCCAGGTGTTATTTATGGAAAAGAGGCCAATACACAATTTGACAGCATTCAAAAATACACCCACTCTAACGAATGGATTTTAAATAACATTCATGCTGATTTTACAAGCAGTACGCTACGAGATTTGGTTGAAAAGGCAAATGGAACGGTACTTACAGAAGAAAATGCCAAAACACTTTTGGGCTATTATACCGGATTAGAAAAAGAAGATGGTGGATTATACAACTTCAAGAAATTGCCGTTTAAGGCGTTTGCTGAAATGCAGAAAAAAACCAACGCAGTGGGTTGGATTAGCATGGATCATTCAGCTGATTATGTAGAATTAGCGGCTTATGGTCCAGGTAGTCAACTCCTCAAACCGTTTGTAAAAAACACCGATTTGCATTACTTGATGCTTGCGGCAGCTGAAATTGAAAATAAATTTTAGTTACTTTTTATCCGCATAATGCTCGATATTGTATACCAAGATAAAGTTTTTGCGAGTGATGTACAATTGCTTGCGATTGCCTTGATTTTTTCGGGTAATGATGGATAAATTTACTGCATAGCCGTCTTCATCTTTACAAGAAAAAGGGGAAATTATGTTCTCTGCATTTTCTTCTTCTTTTAAGTAAGCTAAAATATCGTACCATTGAATTTCCTGCGAGTAAATCAAGAATCTGTTTTTGTCAGTGTCCAAAGAAATAATCAACTTAGTATCTTGTAAATCAGACCAATTACCCCATTCTCCGGAGCTATTTTTCTCCATTACGCTGAAGCCAGTTGCTATAAATTTATAGGTTTGCGCTTTTGCCGTACCTACAGCAAATAACACGAATAAAATAGCAAGTTGAAAAGTATTTTTCATTAGTCAATTAGTTTAATGTTGGTAACTTACTCGAGAGTGCAGTATACTCAGCAACCATTTCAGCAATTATTTGAGCTGCTGGTTGTATTGCATCAATGAGCCCAGCAATTTGGCCAATCTCTAATTCACCTTCTACCAAATCGCCTTCAAACATGCCTTTCTTGGCACGAGCCCTACCGAGTTTGGTTTTTAATTCGTCAACAGAGGCACATTGCGCATATAAGGTTTGTAAATCGTGGTAAAATTTATTTTTAATGAGACGCACCGGTGCCAGTTCTTTTAAAGTTACTTGGGTTTCACCTTCTTGGGTATCGACGATGCATTGTTTAAAGTTATCGTGTACCGATGATTCGGTTGCTGCGGCAAATCGGCTTCCACATTGAACACCATCAGCGCCCAATACCATAGCCGCCAACATGCCTGCCCCTGTTGCAATTCCTCCCGCAGCAATTACGGGAATTTGCACCGATTTGCGTACCATGGGAATTAATGTAAATGTTGTTGATTCTTCACGTCCATTGTGACCACCCGCTTCGAAGCCTTCGGCCACAACAGCATCAACACCCGCTTCTTGCGCTTTTAACGCAAATTTACTACTGCTCACTACATGTACTACTGTAATGCAATGGGCTTTCAGGTGAGCCGTCCAGGTTTTGGGATTACCCGCCGAGGTAAAAATGATTTTTACTCCCTCATCTATACAGATTTGGATGATTTCTTCCACATTGGGATACAACATGGGAATATTCACACCAAAAGGCTTAGTTGTGGCTAATTTGCATTTTTGAATGTGCCCTCGTAATACCTCTGGATACATTGATCCGGCTCCAATAAGTCCCAATCCACCAGCATTACTTACCGCACTGGCCAATTTGTAGCCGCTGGCCCAAATCATACCTCCTTGAATTATTGGATATTGAATATCAAAAAGTTGCGTAATGCGGTTCATTCTTTTTTGATGAGTTTTCCAGATTGCATGTTGGCACCCGAATGAATTTGATACATGTAAATCCCAGCAGGAAGTTGTTCAATAGAAATTGAGGTGTTGCTCGTATTGATTGCATTATTTTGTATCAATTGCCCCAAACTTGTGTAAATAGAAATAGTTGCTTCTTGCACTGAAGTAGGCAATTGAACAGAAATTTGGGTGCTTGCCGGATTTGGATACACTGTAAAAACAACTTTACTCAACGAACTTACTGCTAAAGCAGTATTCAAAGCAGCACTAAAATCGGGAATTCCATAGCCATATTGGTTGTTGGGATTGGTATATCGATCAGCCGATTGCTTCACATAATTCACTACTTCTTGATTGGTTAAAGTAGGAACAGCACTCCAAAAGGTAGCAATCATACCCGCTAATATTGGACCAGAAAATGAAGTTCCGTTTGCAGTTCCTATATTCCCAGTAGAGGTAGACAATACGGAAGCTTGACCTTGCGCCATTAGATCGGGTTTGATTCGGCCATCAAATGAAGGGCCGATAGAACTAAACGAAGCAATTAATCTGTTGGAACGAACAGCACCAATAGCCAATACATTATTCGCTTCGGCCGGAACACCCACGTGTGGTTCAGCAGATGCACCTTCATTACCCGCACTAGCTACCACTACAATTCCTTTCTCATAAGCGATATTGGCCCCGCGTGAAGCAAAAGCTTTGTTCCCGGTCATGTCTGCATAAGTGTGGCCATAGTTGGAATTGTCAAACCCAAAATATCCTAGTGAAGAGGTGATAATATCAGCTCCCACATAATCAGCCATTTCGGCAGCTTCTACCCAATTGCTTTCTTCAACAGGATTTTCTGAGCTTACATCCTCCGTAATGTACAAGTAATAACTGGCATCTGGAGAAGTACCCACCAGTTGATTATCTACAAATCCTCCCATGGTAGACAAGACTAATGTACCGTGGGAATCACCGGTGTAAAAATTGGCGTTTTTATTTACAAAATTATATCCTCCCAAAATTAAATTATTGTTTCGTAGGCGTGCAAAGGGATTTAAGGTATTTACTCCTGGAAAGCCAGCGTCCAAAACCGCAATTACCTTTCCAGATCCCGTAAAATTTTGTGCGTGCAGCAAATCGCCGTTCATCATATGGATTTGGTTGAATGAATTGCCGTAATTATACGTAACCATAGTTTCCATGGTTTTATTCACCGGCTGAATTTGAGCTGGCGAAGGAGCCATTCGCAAATTCAACGAAGCATCAGCAAACTCCAATCGTTCCACTCCAGGTAAATTGAGCAAGGCATAGATATTGTCTGCAGTTCCACGCACATGCAAGCAATTTAACCAGCGAGATTTGGCTTTAACAGTAATTCCAGCTGCAGCTGTAACTTGATCAATATAGGGCTGATGTATTGGAACGTCTTGACTATCTAACGGAATATTTTGTGCTGCTCGACGATCTAAAGCGCGTTGAGACAACATGGTAAGGGGATTGCTTAAAAACGTTTGTGCATTGGGTTTTCCAGTAAAGTAAACCCAAGCATCTTCTTGAGCGTAGGCCGATATGGAAAGAAAAGAAACAAAAAGAAGCAGTGCTTTTTTCATGAGTTAAAAATGTAATTTTTAAAATATGGAGGCTAATTTACTAAAGTATTCTCAAGAAATTACACCCGATCCTATTAATTCTTTATCGGTATACCAAGCTACAAATTGACCTTCGGTAATGGCTGATTGCGGTTCATCAAAAGCCACATATAAACCCGATTCTACTTGATGTAACGTAGCCGCTTGCAATTCTTGGCGGTAACGAATTCGAGCCATAACTCGCATGGTTTGGCCCGATTGTAATCGTAAATCCTCGCGAACCCAATGAATTTCTTCGTTTTGAACCAATAAGGCTTTGCGATATAAACCGGGATGCGCGTGGCCTTGTCCGGTATAAATGGCATTGCTCACCACATCGGTAGCCAATACGAATAGGGCTTCAGGAGTACCACCCACATTTAAACCTTTGCGTTGCCCTACGGTAAAATAGTGTGCGCCTTGGTGCGTTCCGACTACTTTTCCGAATTCGGGTGTGTAACGAATGGGTTCAGCAGCGGCCTGAAGTGCTTCTTCAGCAGAAGTATACTCAACTACCTGTGGGATATAACAGGCGTTCGTCGCGTCTACTTCGTAGATCAAGCCTGGTTTGGGTTGTAATTTTTGCTGTAAAAAATCGGGCAATCGTACTTTTCCGATAAAACATAACCCTTGTGAATCTTTCTTTTCGGCAGTAACCAATTCCATTTCGTTAGCAATGGCGCGTACTTCAGGTTTGGTCAAGGCGCCAATTGGAAACAAGGCCTTGGCCAATTGGGCCTGCGAAAGTTGACACAAAAAATACGATTGATCTTTGTTGATATCGGCACCAGCTATAAGTTGATAAACGGGTTTTCCGTTTACCTCAATTTCACCTTTTTGACAATAGTGTCCTGTAGCCACAAAATCAGCACCTAAACTCAAGGCAATTTGTAGGAACACATCAAATTTGATTTCGCGGTTACACAATACATCGGGATTTGGCGTGCGTCCTTTCTCGTATTCGTTGAACATGTAGTCCACGATTTTGGTTTTGTATTGTTCGCTCAAATCAACAGTTTGGAAGGGAATTCCCAGTTTTTCGGCAACCAATAGCGCATCATTGCTGTCTTCTAGCCACGGACATTCATTGGATATGGTAACTGAATCGTCATGCCAGTTTTTCATGAACAAGCCAATGACCTCGTAGCCCTGTTGTTGCAACAAATAAGCCGCTACACTCGAATCAACACCGCCAGAAAGACCAACTACTACTCGTTTCAAAGCCATAGTGTATTAATCAAATTTATTTTTTTGTTGGCTTTGTCGCTTTTTTTACTGCCGACATATTTTCTTCACTTACTAATTTTCCGCCTTCAAAAAACTGCCACATACCTACTTTTTTTCCTTTTTTGTACAGGCCTTTGGCTACAATATTTCCAAGTGGATCACGGTAAATGGCTTGGCCTTCATATTGATCTTTATCATAGGTCGCTTCTTCCAATACCACACCGTTGTTGGCCCATTTTTTATATGTTCCTTGTTTACGTCCATTGACATAATTTGCTTCTTCAGTCGGTTTTGAATCTGCATAATAAACAGTGCGTGTACCGTCTAGCATTCCTTTTTTATAACTTTCAACCGTCATCAAGGCTTTGGATTCAAAGTGATAGTATTTCCAAATTCCTTCGTTTTGTTTATTTACCGATTTGCCTTCGCTGACTTTATTGTTTTTTTGATCGTAAAAAATGGTGTATACCGATTGGTCAGCCGGATTGAATTCACGCGTAGCAATAACCGTTCCGGCTTGGGTATCATCATGGAATTTAAAAACACCCACTTCTTGGCCATGATTGAAGGTGCCTTCGTAACGCAGCCTTTTAGATTCGGGGTGATAGCCTTTCCACAAGCCGTGCTTGGCTCCTTTTTGGTCCAATTGATTGAGTTGATCTTGTGCATTCAGACTACACACAAAACACATCATCAAAAAAAATGCAGTACTATTTTTCATAGGCTTTTCAATTGCGTTTAAATAAGAAACTAAAAACACCTTCATTTCGTATTCAAAAACAAACTATTTTACAAAAAACTCCCACAGGGGGAGTTTGGTATTATTTTTTCTTTTGCGCTGCTTTTTGCGCTTCGGCCTGCTCCATCAATTCTTGCATTTTTTGTTGGAATCGGCCTTTCTTTTTGGGCTCTTTGAGTTTGTTTTCTTGAATTTGCGCATGTATTTTATTTTCATCCACCACATAGCGTTTGATGACAACCATAATTCCAATGGTAATTAGGTTGGATATAAAATTATACAAACTCAAACCTGATCCGTAGTTATTGAAGAAAAACAACATCATTAAGGGAGAAATGTAAATCATCATCTTCATCAATTTTGCCATATCGGGCATACCCTCTTGTTGTGGAGCTGCCATTTGTTGATCACCTGATGTCATTTTCATGTAAAAGAAAATTGCAATTGCAGCCAATATCGGAAACAAACTAATGTGGTCGCCATAAAACGGAATGTGAAATGGCAACTTTACTATTTCGTCAAACGAAGATAAATCGTCGGCCCAAAGGAAACTTTTTTGACGCAACACAAATGCGGACGGAAAAAACTGAAAAGATGCATACATAAACGGCAACTGAATCAAGGCCGGAATACAACCTGCCATTGGATTTACGCCCGCTTTGCTGTACAACTTCATGGTTTCCTGTTGCTTTTTCATGGCGTCTTTCTTGAATTTCTCATTCAATTCATTGATCTCTGGACGTAAAACCTTCATTTTAGCTTGTGACAAAAATGATTTATACGTAATGGGCGACATGGCTATTTTGATTAAGATGGTAAACACTATAATCGCAATGCCGTAGGCAATAAATGAGCTCAAAAATCCAAAAAGCGGTATAAAAATAAATTTGTTGATCCATCCAAATACACCCCAACCCAATGAAATTATGTTTTCAAGATTCTTGTCATATGACTTCAGCATTCCATAATCAGTAGGTCCCATATACAAGTGCATGGGGTAATTCACTTCTCCACTTTCAAAATTTAAGGGGACAACCGATTTAAATTGCTTGGTAAATAAGGTGTCTTTTGCTGCGTCATGCATCAAATTTACAGAGGTCAGTTCGGCTTTTTCAAACGGTTTGTCTGAAAGTAAGATGGTAGAGAAAAAGTGTTGCTTGTAAGCAATAAACTTCACTTTATCTGGATTCTCTGATTTTAAATCACCTTGCCCTACGTAGTCGTATTTATCGTCCTTGAAGCTAAAGTAAATCTCGGTATATCTGTTTTCGTAGTCAATCCCTTTTTCATTGCGAAGCGTTTTCATTTCCCATTCCAAAGCCAGCGGTTTTGTAGTATGGATTACCGATTGCAATCCTTGGGATTGAATCGAAAAATCAAGCATGTAATCGGCTGGTTTTAAGGTGTACTGAAACTGCAAAAAAGCGGTTTCACTCGCTTTTAATCGAAGGGTTAACACTTGATTTTTTCCAACAGTGGTTAAGGTGGGTTGAAAATACAGGTCTTTGGTAGCCAAACTTCGGTTATCCAAGGTTGGTAATGTGATATTAAGTTGAGCATTATGGTCGTTAACCAAAGCGACTAGTTCTTTCGACCCTTTTTTATAGCGCTCGTGGTTTTTGAGCGTGGCCGATACAATTTGACCTCCTTTGTTGGCAATCTCGATTCGAAGGTGTTCATTCTCAAGCACAGTTGTGGTATCTTGAGCAGAAGGCAAACTTGCTGAATACCCAAAACTACCTAAGGCAGCTGATGCTTTAGCAATTTCAGTCGCCTGTTGAACAACAGGAATAGCTTCAGATTTTATCTTTGCTTTAGCTTGCAGTGCAGCTTGTTCTTTTTTGGCTTTATCAGCTTTAATTTGTGCTTCTGTTGGCTGATTTTGATACATGATCCATATCAATATACCAAAGATGAGCACAAAGCCAATTATCGAATTCAGGTCTAATTTTTTTTCTTCCATAAGATGTGGCGCGAAGCCAGATTAAATTATTTTTTGGTTTGCACCGCTGCTGCCACAAAACGCACAAATAGCGGATGCGGATTGGCAACTGTACTTTTGTATTCGGGATGGTATTGCACCCCTATAAAAAACGGATGATTTTCTATTTCTACAATTTCAACCAAACCCGTTTCAGGATTGGTTCCAGAAGCTTTTAAACCCGCTTCTTGCAAAGCATTTAAATATAAACCATTAAACTCATAGCGGTGACGGTGACGTTCTGAAATTTGAGAAACTCCATATATTTTATGTGCTAAAGAGCCCGGTTGCAACGTACAGTTCCAAGAACCCAAGCGCATAGTGCCCCCTTTGTCGGTGATGTTTTTTTGTTCTTCCATCAAATCGATAACGGGATGTGTTGTAGCTGGATTCATTTCGGTTGAATTGGCATCAGAATACCCTAAAATTGTACGAGCATATTCAATGACTGCCATTTGCATCCCTAAACATATCCCAAAGAAAGGCAATTTGTGCTCACGTGCGTAGCGCACGGCTTCTATTTTTCCTTCAATGCCGCGTTCTCCAAATCCGGGTGCAACTAAAATCCCATCCAATCCGGCTAATTTTTCGGCACAGTTTAACGCATCGAGGTGTTCAGAATGTACTGACACCACATTTACTTTGGTTTCGTTGGCCGCACCGGCATGAATGAAGGCCTCTAAAATGGATTTATATGAATCTTGTAATTCGACATATTTCCCAATTAGACCAATATTGATGGTATGTTTTGGATTTTTTAAGCGGTGCAAAAACAGGTTCCAATTGGTTAAATCAGGACTGGCTTTTTCGGGTAGATTTAATTTTTTGAGGGCAACTAGATCCAAGCCTTCTTCCAGCATTAAATTGGGTACTTCGTAAATAGTAGAAGCATCGATAGATTGTATAACGGCCTCGCGTTTCACATTGCAAAACAAGGCCAATTTTTGACGCAATTCATCAGATAATTCGTGCTCAGTTCGGCAAACCAAGATATCGGCTTTGATTCCGCTTTCCATTAAAGTTTTCACTGAATGCTGAGTTGGCTTAGTTTTTAGTTCACCTGCTGCTGCCAAGAAAGGTACAAGTGTGAGGTGTACAACTATACCATTATTTTCGCCCAATTCCCAGACCAATTGACGAACGGATTCGATATATGGCAAAGATTCAATATCGCCAACTGTTCCGCCAATTTCGGTAATCACAATATCAAATTCACCCGATTTGCCCAGCAACTGCATGCGTTCTTTAATCTCGTTGGTGATGTGTGGTACCACTTGAACCGTTTTGCCCAAAAACTCTCCGCGGCGCTCTTTTTCAATAACTGAAAGATAAACTCTTCCCGTGGTTACGTTATTGGCTTGTGAAGTAGGTACATTAAGGAATCGTTCGTAATGACCCAAATCCAAGTCGGTTTCGGCGCCGTCATCAGTTACATAGCATTCGCCGTGTTCGTAAGGATTTAAGGTTCCTGGGTCTACATTTATGTATGGATCAAATTTTTGAATGGTCGTTCGGTATCCTCTTGCTTGCACTAATTTTGCTAACGAAGCAGCAATAATCCCTTTTCCTAAAGAAGAGGTCACACCGCCCGTAACAAAAATATACTTCGTTTGATTCATTGTGTTGTAGTTGTTGTGTTGTTGCGTTAAAAAAACGAAGCAAAATTAAGGAATTAAATTGGATAAAATAGCCATAAAAAAAGGCGAAATTAGAAATTTCACCTCCGGTTTATTCACCTTAAAAAATACATTTATTTGGGTTTGGAGTATTGCTTTTTGATGTTGTAGATAAGTTCCTCCAAGCCATTTAATCGCAACTCAAAAACCAATTGCATTTGGGTTCCTAAGGTTCCTTTTGGAAAGCCTTTTTGATGGTACCAAACCAAATAATATTCAGGCAAATCTATTAAATAGCGGCCTTCATATTTACCAAACGGCATCTTGGTGTGCGCCAATTGAATGAGCTGTTTTTGATCGTCATTCATTAAAACAATTGAGTTTGATGGATTAAATAGTTAGTGCTGCTGGGAATTTCCCCAATGAAACACAATAGATTTGTCCATTTCAGGATGTAAACTCAAAAAAACTGGGCAGGTAAAAGCGGCGCGTTCCAATACTACTTGTTCTTTTTCATTGGGTTGAAATGAAGAAAAAATTTGAATCTGAATAGCGCTTATTTTTCTTGGCTCAGCTTGCATCACTTTGGTTACTTCTAGGGTAGTTCCTACTAAATCAATCTCTAAATCACGGGCTTTGATCCCCATAATGGTCATCATACAACAACCTAAGGCATTGGCCACCATGTCGGTAGGCGAAAACGCAGCACCTTGTCCTTGGTTATCTACTGGCGCATCTGACACTAGTGTAGCGCCCGATTGCAAATGCACTGATTCGGTGCGTAACTGACCTAAATAGGTGATTTTTGATGTCATTAATTCAATTGTTTAATTGATAAATCAGCTTGTAATTCAAGCAAATAAACACCCGAATTAACAAAAGCATTATCCTTGGTATTGGCGTAATTAAATTGGTATTCTACTTGTTGGGTAGCAATGGTAGTTGTTGAATCAAAACTGCCATTTTGAGACAAGCGAAGTAGCGTATCAAAGGTTAAATCAAAACCTCGTATTGCATATTGGTTTGGAAAAACTTTATTGATTTGTTTGTAGTGATTACGAAAATGCTGGGCTTCGGCTGAATTATTTTCTCGGGTAACCGAGGGATAAAGCAACTTCAAATCGGTGAGGCGTTTAATGGGAATTTCTTCGTAATCAAGCGTTTCGTTGGGTTCAAGAATGGCTAATTGTATCGTAAAATTTGGAAGCAAACTACACAACATGGCTGTTGATGATAAAATCAGATTGGTTTTTTGGGTGTCCAACACCACATAATTATGACCATTTTTATTGAGGATGGATTTCAGGTATACGGGGTCTAAAGCTCCTTTATCTGTGAACTTGGCGAATTTAACGCCCGGATAATTTTGAACAATCCAACTTTTATTTGCTACTTTTTTGGGGTCGGCTATTACTATAACGTTCCCGTTTTGTGCCAGCATATAATTTAAAACGGTTTGTTTTTGAAGTTCTACCGTAGGCATGGTTTGGTATACATTGGCGTTCAATTTTCCCGCATCTTTAGATAGTGGCGATAAAACGGCTATGCCTTTAGAACCTAACTTCGACGAAAGTTTTTCTACATATTGCTGATAAAAAGGGCCAATAACAGCTGATGCATCGTCAAAGTGATTGGTTTTCAACAAGGCATCCAAGGCCGAACTGCTTTTGGTTTCTTCTGAGTCCAACACCTGTACCTCAATGTTTATTCCTAAGGTTTTGGCCGAATCAATGGCCACCAAAGCACCTGTATAAAAATCTAAAGTAAGATTCAAAAAGGCATCTTTCTTAAGTCGATTGGATAAAGGTGTAAGTGTATCGGCTTGTATTTTGGCCGCATTGAAAGGCAACAACAACACTAATTTTTTGTTTTGGCCTGCTTTATTTACAGACAATTGTTGCACTGATTTATCAACAGCTTTGGGAACAGCTGAAGTAGAAATTGCCAAATCCATTGACTTTACAACTGCCGATTTGGGAATAATCAATTCGACACCCTCAGCCAGATTATTTACAATTGCAGGATTTTGTAATTCTAACTCAACTACGCTAATGCCATATTTTTGGGCAATCCCAAATTTGGTTTCTTTGGCCTGTACCACATGTTTGCCTTGTGAAGGCACTACTGGCAAAGTGGGTAGTATTTGCTTTTTAGGCAAAATATTTGCGGCTAGTTGAATGGTATCACCAATTTTTAATTCGGGATGTGATGGATTTAAGGCCAATAATTGCTCAACCGAAACACCCACTTCGCGAGACAAACTATACCAGGTTTCTTTGGGTTGAATAATTCGAGTAGTGGATGAATGTATAGTTTTGGCGGGAATAATTGGTTTTGCAGCAGTAATCTTGGGTACCAACAGCACATCGTTTTCTTTGATGCCTGTTTGAGAATCAGGATTTAAGCGATAAATATCAAAAGGAGTTACTGCATACTTAACCGCAATTTGTGTAATGGTTTCGCCTTTGCTTACTGTATGCTTGGTATAGTTGGGTGTTTGGGCTGAGGAGAACAAGGTCCACAACACAAAAACCACCAAGAGGCAAATTTGTTTTAACGGTATATAGGTACTGATATTCAAGTTGGTTGAATTTGGTTATTTGATTTATTCCCATTCAATGGTTGCAGGCGGTTTAGAGCTAATGTCATACACCACGCGGTTTACGCCTTTTACTTTATTGATAATATCATTGGACACTTTCATCAAGAAATCATAGGGCAAATGCACCCAGTCGGCGGTCATGCCGTCGGTTGATTCTACTGCGCGCAAAGCTACTACTTTTTCGTAGGTACGTTCATCACCCATCACTCCTACACTGTTTACCGGAAGTAAAATTGCTCCAGCTTGCCATACTTTGTCATACAATCCCCACGATTTTAATCCATCAATAAAAACGGCATCTACTTCTTGTAAGATACGCACTTTTTCGGGGGTAATGTCTCCCAAAATACGAATAGACAAACCAGGTCCTGGAAACGGATGACGCCCCAATAATTCAGGATCGATGCCCAAAGAAGCCCCTACTCTACGCACCTCATCTTTAAACAACATGCGCAAAGGTTCTACTATTTTTAATTTCATAAAATCAGGCAAACCACCCACATTGTGGTGCGATTTTATCGTTGCCGAAGGCCCTTTTACAGAAACCGATTCAATTACGTCGGGATAAATAGTGCCTTGTGCCAACCATTTGACGTCAGTGAGTAAATGTGACTCGTCGTCAAATACCTCGATAAATACGCGGCCAATAATTTTGCGTTTGGTTTCGGGATCGGATACATCGGCCAATTCACTTAGGAATCGATCAGAAGCATCTACTCCTTTTACGTTGAGGCCCATGCCTTTGTACTGATCCAATACATTTTGAAATTCATTTTTGCGCAACAAACCGTTATTCACAAATATGCAATATAAATTAGCCCCAATTGCTTTGTGTAACAACACAGCTGCAACTGTAGAATCAACTCCTCCTGACAGGCCGAGCACGACTTTATCGTCTTGTATTTTTTCTTGCAATTCGGCTACAATTTCCTCAACAAAGGCATTGGGTGTAAAGTTTTGTGGGACCTCTGCAATTTTTACTAAAAAGTTCTCTAAAAGTTGTTTCCCATCGGTAGAATGGTACACTTCAGGATGAAATTGAATCGCATAAGTGGATTCACCATCTATGCGGTATGCGGCATTTTCAACATCATGCGTACTGGCCAATTTCACCCCATTTGTAGGCAAGGTTTTGATGGTATCGCTGTGCGACATCCACACTTGAGAATGTTGTGAAATGCCGTCAAAAAATAATTCATTGGGCTTGATGTATTCCAAATTGGCTCGACCGTATTCTCGTGTATTCGAAGGCGCTACTTCGCCTCCACTAAAATGAGCCAAGTATTGAGCGCCATAACACACGGCCAATAAAGGCATTTTTCCGCGTATTTGACTCAAATCAGGATGTGGTGCATCTTCGGCGCGAACCGAAAACGGACTACCCGATAAAATCACGGCTTTGTAGGAAGATAAATCAGCTGGAAAACTGTAGTAAGGGAAAATTTCGCAAAAAATGTTCAATTCGCGAACGCGTCGGGCAATAAGTTGTGTGTATTGCGATCCGAAGTCTAAAATAAGTACGTTGTGTTGCATGTGCAAAAATAGAGTTTAAATTGAAACCGAAAATTAGATTTTTGAAAAATAATGTGAATTTATTAACCGAGTTACATACGATTTAATCCCGTTACTTCGTTTGGGTAATTGTGCATAACGCTGTTTATAACTCTACCCTCTTTAAGAGTAGTTTTTTATAATTTTACGCACATTTGTATCATACTTAATCCAGGCAAACTATGACTTTATTATCCTTTATTTTACAAGCAAACACCCTAACCGACAGCTTGGCTACTGCATCAACAAGCCCTGCAACTACCGATGTAAGCGTAACCGAAAACATCTCGTATTTGGAATTTGTATTAAAAGGAGGAATCATGATTTTTCCGATTATTTTCTTGCTCGTATACTGTGTTTATTTAATTATTGAGCGCTATTTGTACATTCGAAAAGCGTCCAAGCAAGAAGCCAATTTGGTCAACGACATAAAAATTCAACTCAAATCGGGAAAAATTGACAATGCAATTTTGTTGTGCAGCCGTGATAATTCTGCTTCAGCCAATATTTTAAAAAGTGGCATTTGTTTAATTGGCAGACCTATTGGCGAAATAGAATCGGTGATGGAAAAAACAGCCAATGTAGAAATTGCCCAAATGGAAAAGGGACTAGGACACCTGGGATTAATCTCTGGAATTGCACCTATCTTGGGTTTCATTGGAACGATTTCTGGGGTAATCAAAATTTTCCATACCATATCAACTACCGGAAATTTAAATATCCAAACTATTTCGGGCGGATTGTACGAGAAAATGATCAGCAGCGGTGCCGGTTTGGTGGTGGGCGTGGTAGCTTATTCGGCCTATCATTTGTTTAATATGATGATCGACAGCTTTAGTTTAAAAGTGCAAAAACAAACTTTAGACATTATAAACACTATACAAGAACCGCAACATGGCCATTAAAAGAAACAAGCGTTTTCACGCCGAAATCCCAACCTCCTCGTTGAGCGACATCATGTTCTTTTTGTTTTTGTTTTTTTTGATTATTTCAACATTGGCCAATCCCAACGTAATTAAGTTAACCTTGCCCAAGGCCAAATCAAACGAAACAACCAACAAAGACCACGTGTCGATCTCGGTTACCGAGGAAGGCGCTTATTACATCAACAAAGAGGCAGTGCCGTTTAATCAATTGGAAACCATTTTGCTTCAAAAAACAACTGCGGCAAACGATAAGGTGGTAGTGATTCGCGTACCCGCCGACAACAAGGTGCAAGATTTAGTTGATTTAATGCAGATAGGCGTAAAACTCAAACTCAATTTTGTAATTGCCACTTCCAAATGATACGCCCCATTCTACTTGTTGCAATTGGTGGAGCTTTGGGCAGTGTGTTACGCTATATGACAAGTGCGTTTTTCAAAAAATACAGCTTCAGTGCTTTCCCAATGGGTACATTTATAGCCAACATCGTGGGCTGTTTACTCATCGGGATTTTGATTGGTTCATTAGACAAATCTGGTAATGAAAATTACTCCTTAAAGTGGTTATTAATTACCGGATTTTGTGGCGGATACACCACCTTTTCTACCTTTAGTCTCGAAAAACTGCGTTTGTTTCAGCAAGGAAATTATAGCTTTGCTTTATTTTACTTGTTTGGCAGTATTTTTCTGGGACTTTTGGCTGTTTGCTTGGGGCTTTTTCTAGTTAAGTAAATTGGTAAGAA
>VEQT01000050.1 GCA_018883065.1 Flavobacterium sp. | reverse complement strand
GTGTAAATCGTGTTACTAAAGTTACAAAAGGAGGTAGAGCTTTCGGCTTTTCTGCTATTGTAGTTGTAGGAGACGAGAACGGCGTGGTAGGTCACGGTTTGGGAAAATCTAAAGACGTTTCTGAAGCGATTGCCAAAGCGGTAGAAGATGCTAAGAAAAATTTAGTGCGCATACCATTAAATGGCCAATCTGTTCCTCACGAGCAAAAAGGTAAGTTTGGTGGTGCACGTGTATTCTTAATTCCAGCCTCACATGGTACTGGAGTTATTGCTGGTGGTGCAGTTCGATCTGTTTTAGAATCAGTAGGAATTCACGATGTATTATCTAAGTCACAAGGTTCTTCTAATCCACATAATGTGGTTAAAGCAACTTTTGATGCCTTATTGCAAATGAGAAGTGCTCACACTGTTGCAAAACAAAGAGGAATTTCTTTAGAAAAAGTTTTTAAAGGTTAATACAAGGAATTATGACTAAATTAAGAGTAAAACAAGTTAGAAGCAAAATCAACTGTCCACTTACACAAAAAAGAGGATTAGAAGCTTTGGGTCTACGTAAAATGGGTCAAGTTGTAGAGCACGAATCAAATCCTGCTATCCTTGGTATGATAAATAAAGTTAAACACTTAGTTTCCGTAGAGGAAGTTAAATAACAATAACAGGTATGAATTTAAGTAACTTACAACCTGCTGAAGGGTCTACACACAATCAAAACAAACGATTGGGTAGAGGAGAAGGTTCTGGAAAAGGTGGCACTGCTGCAAGAGGTCACAAAGGAGCTAAGTCTCGCTCTGGATATTCTAAGAAGATTGGTTTTGAAGGAGGTCAAATGCCTTTGCAACGTCGTGTGCCTAAATTTGGCTTCAAAAACATCAACCGTAAGGAATACGAAGGAGTAAATTTAGATACACTTCAATTATTAGTAGACAACGGAATTGTTACCGATGCTGTAGATATGTCAGTGTATGTAATGAACCGTCTAGCTACTAAAAACGAAATCGTAAAGATTTTGGGTAGAGGTGAATTGAAAGCAAAATTAAAAGTATCTGCTCACAAGTTTACTGCTACTGCTAAAGCGGCTATTGAAGCAGCTGGTGGAGAAGCAATAACTCTATAATTGTATAGCACGATGAAGAACTTTTTTGAATCATTAGCAAACGTTTGGAAAATAGAGGAACTAAAAAATAGAATCCTTATAACATTAGGATTGCTATTGGTGTACCGTTTTGGTGCACATGTTACCCTTCCTGGTATTGATGCTACGCAATTAAATAGCTTAGGTAATCAAACTAAAGATGGTATTGGTTCAATTTTGGATATGTTCACTGGGGGTGCATTCTCAAAAGCGTCTGTTTTTGCTTTGGGAATCATGCCTTACATTTCAGCTTCAATTGTAGTGCAATTGATGGGAATTGCTATTCCTTATCTGCAAAAACTACAGAAAGATGGTGAAAGTGGACGTAAAAAAATAAACCAGATCACTCGATGGTTAACCATAGTGATCACCTTAGTACAAGGTCCTGGATACATCTACAACTTATACCGCACCATTCCTGGAAGTGCTTTTCTTTTAGGATTTGATTCGTTTGCCTTTTTGTTTTCTTCGGTTTTAATTTTAACAACCGGTACTATTTTTGCCATGTGGTTGGGAGAGAAAATCACCGATAAGGGAATTGGAAACGGTATTTCATTATTAATTATGGTGGGTATTTTGGCCCGTTTACCACAGTCATTCATTCAAGAATTTACTACTCGTGTAACCAACAATAATGGAGGACCAATGCTTTTGGTTATTGAAATTATTATTTGGTTATTGGTTATTATTTCTTGTATATTACTAGTAATGGCTGTTCGCAAGATTCCTGTACAATACGCTCGTAGAACTACTACTGGCGATTTTGAACAAGACATGATGGGTGGAAATAGACAATGGATTCCTTTGAAATTGAATGCTTCTGGAGTTATGCCAATTAT
Source organism: Flavobacterium sp. (assembly GCA_018883065.1). Classification (GTDB taxonomy): domain Bacteria; phylum Bacteroidota; class Bacteroidia; order Flavobacteriales; family Flavobacteriaceae; genus Flavobacterium. The sequence continues at coordinate 16,475 of VEQT01000050.1, read as the reverse complement.
TTTTGCACAAGCTATTATGTTTATCCCTGCTGCTTTAGCTGGATTGTCTCAATCAGAGACTTCACAAAGTATTGCAGGTGCATTCAGTGATATTTTTGGATTTTGGTATAGTTTAGTTTTTGCTTCATTGATTGTAATCTTTACTTTCTTTTACACAGCGATTACTGTGCCTACCAACAAAATGGCTGACGATTTAAAAAGAAGCGGTGGTTTTATTCCTGGAATTCGTCCTGGTGTAGAAACGTCTGATTTCTTGGATAGAATAATGTCTTTAATTACTTTCCCAGGCTCATTATTTTTAGCTTTAATTGCTGTGTTCCCAGCTATTGTAGTAAATGTATTTGATGTGCAACAATCATGGGCAATGTTTTTTGGAGGAACTTCTTTGATAATTATGGTTGGTGTTGCGATTGACACAATTCAACAAATCAATTCCTACTTATTGAATAAGCATTATGATAGTTTGATGAAAAGTGGTAAAAATAGAAAAGCAGTAGCTTAAGTTTTTATGGCAAAACAATCAGCAATAGAACAAGACGGATCCATCATAGAGGCATTATCCAATGCGATGTTCCGAGTAGAATTAGAAAACGGGCATATTGTAATTGCTCATATCTCTGGTAAAATGCGCATGCATTATATTAAATTACTTCCGGGTGATAAGGTAAAACTAGAAATGAGTCCTTATGATTTGTCAAAAGCAAGAATTACTTATAGATATTAATAAGCTAAAAGCTAAAAGAGATGAAAGTAAGAGCATCAGTTAAAAAAAGAAGTGCCGAATGCATTATTGTGCGTAGAAAAGGCAGATTATACGTAATCAACAAAAAGAATCCTAGATTTAAACAACGACAAGGATAATTATGGCAAGAATAGCAGGGGTAGATATACCTAAAAACAAAAGAGGAGTTATCGCTTTAACCTACATCTTCGGAATAGGTAAAAGTAGAGCAATTGAGATTTTAGAAAAAGCTCAAGTTAGCCAAGATATTAAAGTTCAAGATTGGAATGATGACCAGATCGGAGCAATTCGTGATGCGGTTTCATTCTACAAAATTGAAGGAGAATTACGATCAGAAGTTTCATTAAACATCAAACGTTTAATGGATATTGGATGTTACAGAGGAATTCGTCACAGATCTGGTTTACCATTGCGTGGACAAAGAACGAAGAATAACTCTAGAACAAGAAAAGGGAAAAGAAAAACTGTTGCGAACAAGAAAAAAGCAACTAAATAATAAGTAATATGGCTAAAGCAACAGCAAAAAAACGTAAAGTTATCGTTGAGTCAACAGGTGAAGCTCATATTAGTGCTACTTTTAACAACATCATTATTTCTTTAACGAATAAAAAAGGTGAAGTTATCGCTTGGTCTTCTGCAGGAAAAATGGGATTTAGAGGTTCTAAAAAGAATACTCCTTATGCCGCTCAAATGGCCGCTGAAGATTGCAGTAAAGTAGCGTTAGAAGCAGGACTTAAAAAAGTAAAAGTATATGTGAAAGGACCAGGAAACGGACGTGAGTCTGCCATTCGTTCTTTGCATAATGGTGGAATTGAAGTTACTGAAATCATTGACGTAACTCCTATGCCGCATAATGGATGTAGACCTCCAAAAAGAAGAAGAGTCTAAGTTTAATTTATAGTATAACTAGGTAGTACAACGATTATCGGAGGATTTGACCTGAATTCATAATCACTACCTTAAACAATTTAAAATGGCAAGATATACTGGTCCAAAAACCAAAATCGCTCGTAAGTTCGGCGAAGCAATCTTCGGAGACGATAAAGCCTTCGAAAAAAGAAATTACCCACCAGGCCAACATGGAATGGCTAAAAAAAGAGGTAAAAAATCGGAATATGCAATCCAGTTAATGGAGAAGCAAAAAGCGAAATACTCGTATGGTATTTTGGAGAAACAATTCCGTAATTTATTTGAAAAAGCATCTGCAACAAAAGGAGTTACTGGTGAAGTACTTTTGCAATTGTGTGAAGCTCGTCTTGACAACGTAGTTTTTAGAATGGGTATTGCCCCATCTAGACGAGGTGCACGTCAAATCGTTTCTCACCGTCACATAACAGTTAATGGAGAAGTTGTAAATATTCCTTCATACCACTTGAAGCCAGGTGATAAAGTTGCTGTTCGTGAAAAATCCAAATCATTAGAAGCTATTGAGCGTTCATTATCTAGTGCTTCACAAGTTTATGAGTGGATTACTTGGAATAATGACACAAAAGAAGGTGTTTTTGTTTCGGTACCTGCAAGACTACAAATACCAGAAAACATCAAAGAACAACTTATCGTCGAATTGTACAACAAATAATAATTGACTTAGTCGAAATTATGGCAATATTTAATTTTCAGAAACCCGATAAAGTTATCATGATCGATTCAAACGATTTTGAAGGCAAATTTGAATTTAGACCTTTAGAACCTGGTTATGGATTGACTGTTGGTAATGCCCTTAGAAGAGTAATGCTATCTGCCCTAGAAGGTTATGCCATTACATCTGTTCGAATTGAAGGTGTAGACCATGAGTTTTCTACTATTCCTGGAGTAGTTGAGGATGTTACTGAAATCATCTTGAATTTGAAACAAGTTCGTTTTAAAAGACAGATTGAAGAGGTAGATAATGAAACGGTTACCTTATCAGTTTCAGGCAAAGATCAACTTACTGCGGGCGATTTTCAGAAATCAATTTCTGGATTTCAAGTACTTAATCCTGAGTTGATCATTTGTAATCTAGATAGTAAAGTCAAGTTAAATATTGAGATTACTATTGAAAAAGGAAGAGGGTATGTGCCTGCTGAAGAAAACAAGAAGCAAAACGCTGCGTTGGGTACTATTTTTATAGACTCTATCTTTACTCCGGTTAAAAACGTAAAATATGCTATCGAAAATTTTCGTGTTGAACAAAAAACAGACTACGAAAAACTTGTTTTCGAAATCAAGACAGACGGTTCAATTCACCCAAAGGATGCATTAACCGAAGCTGCTAAAGTTTTGATTCATCATTTCATGTTGTTCTCTGACGAGCGCATTACACTTGAGGCTGATGAAATAGCACAGACTGAATCATACGATGAAGAGTCCTTGCACATGAGACAGCTACTTAAAACTAAATTAGTCGATATGGATTTATCTGTACGCGCACTAAATTGTTTAAAAGCTGCCGAAGTTGAAACTTTAGGTGACTTGGTTTCATTTAACAAAAACGACTTAATGAAATTCCGAAATTTTGGTAAAAAATCATTGACAGAACTAGATGAATTAGTTGCTGTTAAGAACTTAACTTTCGGTATGGACTTAGCCAAATACAAATTAGATAAAGAATAAATTACTTCATATTTTGCTCTCCAAAGCGGATTGTAGCAAGATGAAGTTATAAAAAAATCGTCATGAGACACGGAAAAAAATTCAACCACTTAAGCAGACAGACCGGACATAGAAAAGCTATGTTGGCTAATATGGCATGTTCACTTATTGAGCACAAACGCATTAACACTACTGTTGCTAAAGCCAAAGCGTTAAAACAATTTGTTGAGCCGCTTATTACAAAATCAAAAGAAGATACTACTCACAACCGTCGTATTGTTTTTGCTTACTTGCGAAGCAAATATGCTGTAACTGATTTATTCAGAGACGTTGCTGCCAAAGTAGGTGATCGACCAGGTGGTTACACCCGTATCATTAAAGTTGGAAATCGTTTAGGAGATAACGCCGATATGGCCATGATCGAATTGGTTGATTTCAACGAAATCTACAACGGTGGTAAAAAAGAAGTGAAAAAAGCCAAAAGCCGTCGTGGTGGTAAAGCTAAAAAAGCAGAAGCTGAAACGGTTGTTGAAACGCCAGAAGTTGAAGCGCCTGTTGCACCAGCAGCTGAAACTGAAACTTCTGAGGCTGCTGAGTAATGATTTTTCAAACCAATATAAAGAAAGGATAAGCTATTTAGTTTATCCTTTTTTTTATGCCTACTGTTGAAAAAATACTCATAACTCACGCTTTATTTAAACGCTGATTACTATCTGAAAACATAAATTTGCACAACTTACTACAAATCAAATGAACTACACCACGCGCACCAAGGCTGTTTTATTGCTTGAAGACGGTACTATTTTTTACGGAAAATCCATAGGTATATCGGGTAAAACTTTCGGAGAAGTATGTTTCAATACGGGGATGACCGGGTATCAAGAAATTTTTACAGATCCTTCATATTTTGGTCAAATCATGGTTGCTACACATCCACACATAGGAAATTACGGGGTACATCCAGACGAAGTTGAATCCAATACAATAAAAATTGCGGGCTTGGTGTGTAAGAACTTTAGTTTTACCTATTCCCGTGCTGGGGCCGAAAAAAGTTTGGAAACCTATTTTAACGAACAAAACCTAATTGGTATTTCAGATGTAGATACGCGTGCTTTGGTGAGTTATATTCGTGATCACGGTGCGCAAAATGCTGTTATATGCACCGATGATACGCCAATAGATGAATTGAAGAAACTGTTGGCTGCAGTACCCAATATGAAGGGCTTGGAATTGGCGTCAAAAGTGTCAACTAATACAGCGTACACATATGGAAATCCTGAGGCTACCTATCGAATTTCAGCACTCGATTTAGGAATAAAAACGAATATACTCCGCAACTTAGCAAGTAGAGATTGTTACATAAAAGTATTTCCCTTTGACACCTCTTTTGCCGATCTACAAAGTTTTAATCCACATGGTTATTTCTTGTCTAATGGGCCTGGCGATCCAGATCCACTGACGCAAGTTCAAGCTGTAACGCGTGAAATTTTGCAAACAAAAAAACCGGTTTTTGGCATTTGTTTGGGTCATCAGATTTTAGCTTTAGCCAACGGAATTTCTACCTATAAAATGTTCAATGGCCATCGCGGAATAAATCACCCCATTATGAATTTGCAAACAGGCAAAGGAGAAATTACTTCCCAAAATCATGGATTTGCCGTGAATCGTGAAGAGTTAGAAAATCACCCCGACTTTGAGATTACTCATGAGCATCTCAATGACCAAACCGTTGCGGGTATGCGCATGAAAAGTCAAGCGTGTTTTTCTGTGCAATATCATCCCGAAGCTAGCCCTGGGCCACATGACTCTAGCTATTTATTTGATGACTTTGTGCAATCGCTGCAACTGAACTAAACTAAATCGTTATCGTTAATAACAAATTCTTTACAGTTTTTATTCCATTCAAACTTGGAATATATTTGTTGAAGTTTAAATTAAACACAAAACAATATGAGTATTATCATTAAAATTTTTGCAAGACAAATATTCGATTCTCGAGGTAATCCTACCGTAGAAGTAGATGTAATTACTGAAAATGGCATACTCGGAAGAGCAGCCGTTCCATCGGGTGCATCTACAGGCGAACACGAAGCAGTAGAGTTGCGTGATGGAGGTAAAATGTATATGGGCAAAGGCGTATTGAAGGCAGTTGAAAATGTAAACAGCGTAATTGCAGCCGAGTTAGTTGGGACTTCTGTTTTTGAACAAAATCTGATTGATCAACGCATGATTGAATTAGACGGAACCCACAATAAATCCAACTTAGGTGCCAATGCCATTTTAGGCGTTTCCTTGGCAGTAGCTAAAGCAGCCGCCAATGAATTAGGAATGCCATTGTACCGCTATGTAGGAGGAGTTTCTGGTAATACCTTGCCTGTTCCCATGATGAATATCATCAACGGAGGATCACACTCAGATGCCCCAATCGCTTTTCAAGAATTTATGATTATGCCCGTTAAGGCCAAGTCTTTTTCGCATGCCATGCAAATGGGAACCGAAATTTTTCATCACTTGAAAAAAGGATTGCACGACCGTAATTTATCAACCGCAGTAGGCGATGAGGGCGGATTTGCACCCAACTTGGCTGGCGGTACTGAAGACGCAATCGAATCCATTAAAAAAGCAGTAGAAAGTGCGGGTTACACATTTGGCGACGAAGTAATGATTGCCTTAGACTGTGCTGCTTCTGAGTTTTATGTAAATGGAAATTACGACTATTCTAAATTTGAAGGACCTAACGGAAAAATCAGATCGTCTAAAGAGCAAGCAGAATATTTGGCTGAATTGGCTACCAAATATCCAATTATCTCTATCGAAGATGGCATGTATGAAGACGACTGGGACGGATGGAAATACCTTACCGAATTAATCGGAGACAAAACACAATTGGTAGGTGATGATTTATTTGTTACCAACGTAGCCCGTTTGTCAACCGGCATTCAAAAAGGAATTGCCAATTCCATTTTGGTAAAAGTAAACCAAATCGGAACCTTAACCGAAACAATTGCAGCAGTAAACATGGCGCACAATGCAGGATATACCTCTGTCATGTCACACCGTTCGGGTGAAACCGAAGACAACACCATCTCCGATTTGGCTGTGGCTTTAAACTGCGGACAAATCAAAACGGGTTCGGCTTCGCGTTCTGATCGTATGGCCAAGTACAACCAATTGTTGCGCATCGAAGAAGAGTTGGGTAGTACTGCTTATTTCCCCGGATTGAAGGCGTTTAAACAGAAATAAAATTCAACCAAATTATATTCTAAAACCCAACAGTTGCTGTTGGGTTTTTTTATTCCTCAACGGGTTAAAAGATTCACTTTTATTTAACAAAATCAGTGAGAATTATCTTTTTTATATGGATTGTATTTGCCTAAATTTGTTCAGCTTTTAATTTACTGCACTTAATACATTTATAAAACCATGTCAAAAACAGCTATTTTAGAATTCGATGGGCAAAAATATGAGTTCCCTGTAATTATAGGGAGCGAAAATGAGCCTGCTATTGATATCGATAAATTACGTGCCTTAACTGGTGCTATTACAATAGATCCAGGATATAAAAATTCAGGGTCTTGCAAAAGTGAAATTACTTTTTTAGATGGAGAAGAAGGAATTCTTCGCTATCGTGGATACGCCATTGAAGACTTGGCTGATAAAGCCAGTTTTTTAGAAGTTTCTTATTTATTGATTTTTGGTGAATTGCCAACAGCAGCTAAATTAGAGAAATTTGAAAATGACATTCGCAAGTATACTTTAGTAAATGAGGAAATGAAAAACATCATTGATGGTTTTCCTAAAACAGCTCATCCAATGGGTGTTTTAGCCTCGTTAACAAGTGCATTAACCGCTTTCAATCCCAAGGCTGTCAATCCGCACAACGAAAAAGAAATGTACGATGCCGTATGTAAAACCATGGGTAAATTCTTGGTGATTGCTTCGTGGACGTACAGAAAATCAATGGGTTATCCATTAAATTATTATGACAATACCAAAGGCTATGTGGATAACTTCATGCGTTTGATGTTTGAATTGCCAACAGGTCCTTATTCTGCTGATCCCAAAGTGGTTGCTGCACTTGATAAATTATTTATATTACATGCCGATCACGAACAAAACTGTTCCACATCAACTGTACGAATTGTAGGATCTTCTCATGCGGGCTTATTTGCCTCAATTTCTGCAGGTGTTTCTGCACTTTGGGGACCCCTTCACGGAGGAGCAAACCAAGCTGTCCTAGAAATGTTGCAAGAAATCCATGATAATGGGGGTGATGTGGCAAAATTCGTTTTAAAAGCAAAAGACAAGGATGATCCATTCCGTCTAATGGGATTTGGACACCGTGTGTATAAAAACTTCGATCCAAGAGCTACCATCATTAAAAAAGCTGCCGATGATGTATTGACCGCTTTAGGTGTTGATGATCCATTATTGGACATTGCAAAACAATTAGAAAAAGTTGCGTTAGAAGACGAATACTTCAAATCGAGAAATTTATATCCAAACGTTGATTTTTATTCCGGTATTATCTACCGAGCCATGGGTATTCCAGTTGAAATGTTTACCGTATTATTTGCCATTGGTCGTTTGCCCGGATGGATAGCACAATGGAAAGAAATGCGCATCAACAAAGAGCCTATTGGTCGACCAAGACAAGTATATACAGGTTATCCATTGCGTGATTTTGTAGCCATGGAAAAACGCTAATATCTTTCAATAGTTATAAACAAAGCTTCTCACAAACGGGAAGCTTTTTTATATTTGTTTCCAAGCTAAATACTATTTATGTTACCACTTCACGTTACCAATGAAACGTCTAAATTAAAAGCAGTTGTACTTGGATCAGCAGTAAATAATGGGCCAACTCCCACTGCTGAAGAGGCCTATGATCCCAAATCATTAGAACATATTTTGGCTGGAACTTATCCTATTGAAGCCGATATGGTACGCGAAATGGAAGCATTTAATGCCATTTTTCAAAAATACAACGTGCACGTATTCCGTCCGGAAATGATTGAAAATTACAACCAGATATTTACACGCGACATTGGTTTTGTTATTGACGATGTATTTATCAAAGCCAACATCTTGCCCGACAGGGAACGCGAATTGGAGGCTATTCAATATGTAATTGATCAACTAGATCCATCCAAAGTAGTTCGTCCACCTGAGGAAGTGCACATTGAAGGCGGTGACGTGATGTTATGGAATGACTATATTTTTATTGGCACATACAAAGGATCGGATTACAAAGACTATATTACAGCGAGAACCAATATGGCCGGAGTTAATTACATCAAATCACTTTTTCCACATAAAATTGTCAAGGAATTTGATTTGGTCAAATCTAAACTCGAAGCACGTGACAATGCTTTGCATTTGGATTGTTGTTTTCAGCCCGTTGGGGAGAACAAAGGCATTATATACAAAAGCGGTTTTCGCGAAGAAGCCGATTATGTGTTTTTGGTCAAATTATTTGGCAAAGACAACTTATTTCACCTCACCCGAGATGAAATGTACCACATGAATTCCAACATTTTTTCAATCGATACGAATGTAATAGTATCTGAACAAAAATTTACACGACTCAATAACTGGTTGCGCAACAACGGCTTTATTGTAGAAGAAATTCCCTATGCCGAAATCGCCAAACAAGAGGGGCTGTTGCGCTGCTCGACTTTGCCGTTGATCAGGGAGTAATATTGTTTCCTTAATAGACCCACCTAAAACCCACCACCTAAAACCCACCACCTATAACCTAAGCCCTTTTACATGAACCAAACCACCTCCTCAATCCTCATGATTCGTCCGGTTGCTTTTCGCATGAACGAGCAAACGGCTGTCAACAATTATTACCAAAAAGTACTCGACAACTTATTGCCAGCAACGGTCAATGCCAAAGCACAGCAAGAATTTGATGCCTTTGTCGAAAAATTACAAGCTGCAGGAGTTGATGTTACAGTTGTAGATGATACGTTAGATCCAGACACCCCGGATTCTATTTTCCCAAATAATTGGATTTCATTTCATGAAAATGGAGATGTAGTCTTGTATCCGATGTTTGCCGAAAACCGACGAGCTGAACGGCGCGAAGATATTTTGGACATCTTGGAAGAAAAAGGCTTTCAAATTGAAAATATTGTCGATTACACCTCTGCCGAAGAAGATGGTTTTTTTCTTGAAGGTACAGGAAGTTTGCTTTTAGATCGAGCGAATGGAATTGCCTATTGCGCCTTGTCTCCTCGCGCTGACGAAGAATTATTTATCGAATTTTGTGAAGATTTTGACATGGCTCCGGTTATTTTTAGTGCCTATCAAACAATCAATAATGAACGCAAACTCATTTACCACACCAATGTAATGATGTGTTTGGGTAGCACTTTTGCTGTAATTTGTGCCGATTGTATAGATGACAAACAAGAGCGCAAAATGGTTGTGGATCAACTTAAAAAATCAGGAAAAGAAGTAATTCTTATCTCAGAAGCGCAAGTGAATAATTTTGCTGGAAATATGCTTGAGTTAGTGGGAGCCAATCAGCAAAAATTATTGGTCATGAGCGCGGCTGCCCATTCAAGTCTTACTACTGATCAAATCAAGAAATTAGAAAAACACGCTTCAATAGTAAGTTCAAGCTTAGATACTATTGAAGCCTGTGGTGGCGGAAGCGCCCGTTGCATGATGGCGGAAATCTTTTTGCCAAAGGACTAAATCCCTCGGATAATACTCAATACCGCACTAATAATGTACTGAATGCCAATGGCTATTGTCAAAAAGCCGATGATGCGTGAAATAGCCACAATACCTGAAGAACCTAGTAAATTAGCCAAATAGTGCGCGCTTCGCAATACAAAATAAATAGAAGCGGCTACCAGGATAATGGCAAAGCTCGAAATTATTATTTCGTTGGTTGCGTGGTGTTCTTGGTAATAGGCAATTAAAAGTGAAATGGAACCCGGTCCCGCAAGCATTGGCATAGCCAGTGGAGTTAGTGCAATATCGTTTCGATTCTGAATTTCTTCTTCTACTTTTTTGTTGATTCCCTTGTTTTTATTGAATTGTCCATTGAGTAATGAAAATCCTGAACTGGCAATAATGATTCCGCCAGCTATTCGAAGGGCAGTGATGGTAATACCAAAAAATTCAAGTACATATTGACCGACAAAAAAGGAAATCAACAAAATAATACACACGTTTATGGAGGTTTTAAACGACACACGGGCTCGCTCTTTTTGGGTATAGTCTTGGGTGAGTCCTACAAATATGGGAATGGTCCCAATGGGATTTAATACAGAGAATAACGCGAAAAAAAGGTAGATAAATAATTCCATAGGTGGGTAAAATTAGGCGTCCTTGCTGGCGCAAAGGTATAACTAAAAACAATTTAACATAAAATAAATTGGTACAGGTGCCAATTTTGTAGTTTTGCGCCATGAAAAGCAAAAAAACCGTAGTGTTAGGAGCCAGTACAAAGCCTGAACGTTATTCGTACAAAGCCATTGAAAGTTTAGTGTCCAAAGGACATTCCGTATTAGCTATTGGGCAACATGCCGGAGAAGTTAGTGGAATTAAAATCCAAACCAAATTGATTCCGATTAAAAATATCGACACGGTAACACTTTACCTTAATCCATTGCGTCAACGCGAGTATTACAACTACATTATTGAGGCCAAACCCAAACGCGTGGTATTTAATCCAGGTACCGAAAATCCGCAGTTTTATCAATTGTTGCAAAGCAATGGTATAGCTGTAGAGGTAGCCTGTACCCTGGTATTGTTAGCAATCAATCAGTATTAAAATCGGGTTTGACCTGCAGCTGGTTTACTAATTATCCACAAACCGATAAAGGTGAGTAATCCATTGATAAAAATAATTTCGGTGTCAAACACATAGTTGCCCACAACCAAACTGCTGTATTTGGTTAAGCAAAAACACAACAAAGGGGAAACTGCGCATACAAGAGGTACCCATTTGTCTTTTACTGTTTTTGACTGCCAAAATAATCCAAATGCATAAAGTCCCAATAATGGGCCATAGGTGTAGGACGCAATTTTAAAAATGATGCTCACTACCGAAGCATCATTGATGGCATTAAAGGCTAAAATCACCAAAAACAACAAGACCGAAAATCCGATGTGTACCCAATGACGGGTGCGTACCACATTGGATTTGTGGCTATTTTCGGCTTTATCCATTCCAAGAAAATCAACACAAAATGAGGTGGTGAGTGCGGTGAGCGCACTGTCGGTAGTCGCAAAAGTAGCGGCTGTTAGCCCGAGCAAGAAAATAATGGAAGGGATTACACTCAAATGATGAAAAGCAATTTCAGGAAACAACAAATCGGTTCGGGGATTACCAGTAGCCAAATCGGTTGGTACGCTAATGTTATTTTGGGCAGCGTAGATGTACAACAAGGCGCCTACACTCAAGAAAAAGATATTTATCACTACAAAAATCCCTGTAAATGTGAACATGTTTTTTTGGGCTTCTTTGATGTTGGCACAACTTAGGTTTTTTTGCATCAAATCTTGGTCTAAGCCTACCATGGCCAGTGTAACAAATATTCCACCGATAAATTGTTTCCAAAAGTATGTGCCTTTTAGGTAGTCTTCAAAGAAAAAAACCTTTGAATAATTGCTGTTTTTGATTGCCTCAAATGCTTCAATGGCGCTGAAGTTGAGGGTCTTACAAATAATGAAAATGGTTAGAAAAACCGAGGATACCAAGAAAAAAGTTTGCAAGGTATCGGTAATGATGATTGTTTTGAGTCCGCCGCGATAGGTGTAGGCAAAAATTAGTACCAACGAAAGAAACACAGTTACAGCAAACGGGATTTGATAATAATCAAACACATAGCGTTGTAACACAATTACCACCAAATAAAGTCGAAACGCAGAGCCAATACTGCGGCTCAATAAAAATATACTGGCTGCCGTTTTATAGCTTATCACACCCAATCGCTGTTCGATGTAACTGTAGATTGAAGTCAAATTCATGCGGTAATACAAAGGCAGTAATACGGTGGCAATGAGTACAAAACCCACTGCATTTCCCAAGATAAATTGGAAGTATTTGAATTGTAAATCGGGGTTTCCTACTTCGCCCGGTACCGAAATAAATGTCACGCCCGAAAGCGCAGTTCCTATCATGCCAAAGGCTACTAAATACCATTTTGAATTTTTATTGGCCTTGAAAAAAGCGTCGTTGCTGGAATCTTTTTTGCTCATGAAATGCGAAATCAAGAACAAAACGCCAAAATAGAGGATGATAATTGTGAGAATAGTTGCTGCCGACATGGTTTATGGTTTAGATTGGCCAAAATACGGATTCAATCGGGAAATAACAATAATTAATTTTTGCTGTTGCCGCTCATTTCTAGGTTTACAACATTCAAATTGTCTATTTTTGCGGGATGGAATTTTCTTCAAAAATACTGGAAAAAGCAGTGCACGAAATGGCGCAATTGCCAGGCATTGGTAAACGATCTGCCTTGCGTTTGGTTTTGCATTTGCTCAAGCAGCCCAAAGAACATACCCAATTTTTAACAGCAGCATTGCAGGCTGTTCGTGAAGATGTTCAGTTTTGTAGTTCCTGCCACACAATTTCTGATTTTGCAATCTGTGAAATTTGCGCTAATCCCGCACGAGATCATCAACAGATCTGTGTTGTTGAAGACATTCGCGATGTTATGGCCATCGAAAATACGCGTCAATTTAAAGGAGTTTACCATGTGTTGGGAGGCAAGATTTCACCGATTGATGGCGTAGGACCAGCACAATTAACTATTACATCTTTGGTCGAAAAAGTAAAAAAAGGCGAAGTGCAAGAATTGATATTTGCGCTCAGCTCAACTATGGAAGGCGATACCACTAATTTTTACATCTACAAACAAATCCAGGATTATGCTGTCATTACTTCGACTATCGCTCGTGGAATTGCCGTGGGCGACGAATTAGAATATGCCGATGAAGTGACGCTTGGAAGGAGCATTCTGAATCGAATTCCATTCGAAAATTCCCTCAAAAACAACTAGGCTAAAATAACCCATCGCTCTTTTGATATTAGTACGGAAAACCTATATTTGTGTGCTAATTTTTTTTCAAAAAAATAGATGATAAAGCTACGCTATTGCTACTTGTATTTATTGGGTTTACTCATTACTTCTTGTGTGCCAACCAAAGATCTAATTTACCTACAAACAGCTAGTTCCACTGATTCTGCAACTGTATTGCAGCCCATTGCAAACAAGCCCTACCGTTTACAAGTCAATGATATTGTCAGTGTAGTTATTAAAGCCAGTGATCCTAAACTGGTTGAGGTGTTTAAATCGTCTGAGCAATCGGGACAACTCAATAAAACGGAACAAAGTTTATATTTTGATGGCTACACTGTTAACGAGCACGGAGCAATTCGGATGCCTGTTTTAGGTGAAATTGCGGTTTTGGGTTACACACTTGATGAAGTTCGATTGAAAATTGAGAGTCAATTACTCGGGGAGTATTTTACCAAAGAAGCCAATGTTTTTGTTTCTGTTAAGCTTGCTGGATTGCGCTATACGGTTAACGGAGAGGTGGTTCAACCGGGTTTAAAAGTAGAATACAAAGAAAAACTCACGTTGTTGGAGGCGCTTGCCAGTGCAGGCGACATTACCATGACGGGCAATCGAAAAGCGGTTTCGGTTTTGCGTCAATTGCCACAAGGTTCAGAAATGCACGAGATTGATTTAACAGATATCAAAGCCTTGCAATCGCCCTATTTCTATGTGCAACCCAATGACTACATCTATGTGAAGCCGCTCAAGCAAAAATCGTGGGGAACGGGTAAAACAGGTCTAGAATCGCTAAGCACCGTGCTCACCTTGCTCACATTGATTACCACTACTTTTATTTTATTGAAATAAGCTAAAGATGATAGACACCAAAGACTTTTCCTTTTTCGAAAACCAAAACAGTTTTGATTTTAAGGGCTTTTTGATCAAAATTGTCAGTTATTGGAAGTGGTTTCTGATCAGTTTAACCATCACATTTGCTATTGCTTATCAGGTGAATATTCGCAAGCAAAAAATATATGCTTTGCAAACGTCTATTGCTATCAAAGAGGAAAACAATCCTTTTTTTACTTCAAATACCAGTTTGGTATTCAATTGGGGCGGATCATCTGATCAGGTTCAAAATATTTCCAATACTCTAAAATCTAGATCGCACAATGAATTAGTTGTAGATGAATTACAGTTTTATGTAGATTATCTACAAAAAGGAGATTACAACTACAAAGATGTGTATGGTGATGTGCCATTTGCACTTACACTTGACAAATCAAAAGGGCAATTGCTCAATAACTTAATTGAGATTAACTTTGTTTCTGCCACTTCCTATGAGTTGCATATTACATTCGAAAATGCTTCTGCGCCAATTATGTATTATGCCAATCACAGCAAAGGCAATGCAGTTGTGGTTCCAGGTGAGTTTAAAAAACAATTCAGGCTTGGTGAACAAATACAACTTCCGTTTTTAAATGGCAAACTTGAATCCTTATCGCAAGGAGAGCAATTAAAAGGCAAGACCTATTTTATTCGCTTCAATAATTTTGATGAGGTGGTGCAAAAAGGACAAAACATTAGTGTTGAAATTGATCCAAAAGCAGCCTCAATACTGGTGCTTTCCATGCAAGGTCCCAATAAAAACAGAATTGTTAATTACTTAAACACCACTGTAAATACACTCATAAAAACCCAATTGGATCGCAAAAATCAATTTGCGACCAACACCATCGAATTTATTGACAGCACGCTGGTTTCTATGGGTAATCAATTGAAAGAAACGGGTGACGAATTAACCAATTTTAACAAACGCAACAATATTGTTGAAATTGAAAAAGGAGGCGAGAACATAGCTGGCCAATTATTAGAATATGATATTACACGGGATCAAATCAACCGAAAAATTGCGTATTGCAATAGCTTAAAATCGTATTTGCGCAACAGCGTAGATTATTCAAAGCTTCCAGCACCGACGGTCGCAGGAATAGATGATCCAAATATTGTAACCAATGTAGCCAAGCTTATCGGCCTTTCTGCCCAACGCTCTCAATTGGCCTATTCGGTAAAAAGCGAAAAAATATTCCAAGAATTTGACAGCCAAATGGAAGCGGTAAAAAAAGTATTATTGGAAAATGTGGCCTCCATCGGAAGTGCGTTTCAATATGACTTGGTGTTGGTGAATAGTAAAATTCAAAAGATAGAAAACGACATCAAACAACTGCCTGAAGACAAACAAGAATACCTTAAAATATCCCGTAAATATGATTTGAGTGATAATATTTACAATACATTTTTGCAAAAACGCAGCGAAGCCGAGATTGTAAAAGCAGCCAATTTATCCGACATTCATTTTATCGATTCTGCCAAAGATACTGGTGGAGGACTTATAGGACCTAATACGAGTGTAAATTATGTAATTGCTTTTTTTATGGGTATTCTTATCCCGCTTTTGGTGGTGTTTGGGATCTTTTTTATGGAAAATGCCATTTTAAATACCGAAGACATTACCAGTTTAACCGATATTCCAATTATTGGTGTAATTGGTGTAAAGCAATCGCAATCCAACTTGGCTGTTTTTGAACGTCCCAAATCGGCCTTGTCAGAATCGTTCAGAGCCATCCGATCCTCTTTGCAATTTTTGTATAAAAAACACGAAATCGAGGGCACCAAAACCATCATGCTTACTTCGTCAATCAGTGGCGAAGGCAAAACGTTTTGTTCGTTAAACATTGCTACTGTCTTTGCTTTAAGCGAAAAGAAAACAGTCATTGTAGGCTTGGATTTGCGTAAACCCAAAATTTTTGATGATTTCAATACTACCAACGAAATAGGTGTAGTAAATTACTTGATTGGCCAAAAAAACATGGATGAGGTGATTCAAAAAACACAAATACCGTATTTGGATGTAATTACTTCGGGGCCAATTCCGCCCAATCCTTCGGAACTGATTATTGGCGATACCATGAAGAAATTTATGGAGGAATTAAAGTCACGATACGATTATATTATTTTAGATACCCCGCCGGTTGGCTTGGTTTCAGACGCCTTAGAATTGGACGAATATGTAGACGTAAGTTTGTACATCATGCGTCAAAACTATACCAAGAAAGACATGGTAACCATGC
>VEQT01000049.1 GCA_018883065.1 Flavobacterium sp. | reverse complement strand
GCATACACCTGATTAACACGGGCAAAATCCTGCATATCGGTTAAATAAATAGTGGATTTAATTACATGCTCGGTTGTGAGTTCTGCTGCTGCTAATACGGCAACTAAATTGTCCATTACTTGCTTGGTTTCGGCTTCAATGGAATCAAGAACCAGTTCCATTGTTGATGGATCTAAAGCAATTTGACCAGAAGTGTATAGCATATTACCTGCCATAACGGCCTGATTGTATGGCCCAATTGGTGCGGGTGCTTGAACAGAATTAATGATTGTTTTCATATACTTACATTTTTTAACGCAACACGCGATCGGGTAGGGTGCGCTTTTCCCACTTGATATCGCTCAATACACCCGATTTTATACCGATAAAGAAATTCCAATAGGCATTTTGACCAAACGGAGTCCAATTGAAATCCATTCGCCAACTCAATAAATCGCGTTCAAATCGAAACTGTGTAAAAGTTACTCCGTTTTGAACAAAATCATAACCGGATGAAACACCAACTTTCCAACGAGGAGTTAAATCGGTATTGAGTGAAACCATCAATGAATTTCCAGAAATTTTTTGTTCCCGTTTTATATTAGAATAAGTGAGTTGATAGGCAAAGGTAAGATCCCAAGGTAAATCGGCATTGTAGAATCCTTTAAATTCCTCTTCTTCATCATTTTCTGTAAACTGACTCTGTCTGCGGTCACTGAAATCAGCATTTGACCCAAACAAATCATCAGATCGACCTCCATTGCGCTCGCCTTGTGTGTTTTTGTTTTTTTCTTTGCCTCGACTCGACATGGAATAGTTTAGTGTCATGTTGGCACTCGTCATCCGAAACAAACTTCCTCCGTTATCAATATTAAATGTATTGATTGTTTTTCCAAACTTATCAAGCGCATACGGATTCAATGTCATTCCAAAATTGACATTCATTTTATCCTTAAACAACAAGGTACCTCCACTCACACGCATGGGCGCCCAAGCTAAAGAGTCGGCTGCTGCATTGTAACTTGTAGAAAAATTCAAATTGTTGAGCAACATTACTTTTTTGGCTTCTGTTTTGGTAGAATCTCTATCAGTTACTTTGGCCTCAAAGGTGTTGCTTAAACTAAAGCCTATTGAATTGGCAATGGTTTTGCCCGGCGCACCAAAAATTCCATTTTCAAAACGCGTATATTCTATTACCATGGTACCACTAGCATCGGCAGCATAGGTGTCATAATATTGCTCAAAACTTGGGGTATAACTGTACGAAACCGATGGGCGCATTACGTGACGAATGGCTTGTATCTTTTTTGTATCTCCAAATTTAAATGTACCGTAAATAGTGGTTCCCAAACTCGATGAAAACGAATACGTTCGAAATGCATCAAACTTGTTGATTTCGGTTATGCTGTCTTTGTTGGTCAACACATCAAAATTTTTCCGTATCGTTTTCAAATACCAAATTTCTTCATAATTTATCGAGGTGGTGGCGCTAAAATACTTCAAGATTTTAAAATTGGTACTCAAAGGAATGCTGTGTTGAAACCCATTTTTAGAATTGGCAAACATCTCCGGTTTTAAAAATTCGGTGTCGTTGGTGGCAATTCTATTTTCGCCACGCAAATTGTATTGCAAATTGATGTTCTTGAAAAATCCTTTTTTAATTCCTTCTTTTGGCGCAAATGGAAATACCCGATCTACACTCAATTGTAGTGTAGGCAAAGTCATGTTTATCACTTCGGTTTGCGTGTTTTGTGAATGGGTCGCAGTTAAAGATAAATTGACCTGTGGAACCGAATTAAAGGTACGCGAATACGACACAGAAGAGTTCATTGTATTGTTTAAGCTAGACCCCACATTAATCTGACTAGCAGATTGTTGAAAGTAACGACTGCTTCCTAAATTTACCGATGCAGAAAATCGAGAATTTGGACTTGATTTTGCATCTTGGCTGTGCGACCATTGAATATTGTATATGTTGGTCTTGCTGTAGTCTGGAAACCCCCGCTCACTATTAATTAAGTTTTCAAATCGTACATTGAAGTTACCACGAAATTTATACCGCCACGAATAATTTGATTCAAAACGCATGGCATAGCTTCCATTGGTATAATAATCACCCAAAACCGCCAGATCATAATGATTGCCAAGAGCCAAATAATAACCACCATTTTGCAATGAATACCCTTGATTTCGCGTATCGTTAAAGGTTGGGATAATTAATCCAGACTGGTTTTCGGTAGTCATTGGAAAAAATGCAAATGGCAAGGCAATCGGTGTAGGTACATTGGCTATAACCATATTGGTTAGTCCTGTTACTACTTTTTTACCAGGCACATATTTTACTCGAGAAGTTCTAAAATAATATTCGGGGTCTTCAATGTCTTTAGAAGTTGTAAATCGTGCGCCTTTTAAAAAATATACAGAGTCGTTTACTCGTTTTGAAATATCAGCTTTTACTCGAAACTCATTTTGTTCGGTTCTGGAATTCCAAATAAGCGCCTTTTTGGTTTTGTAATTAAACCGAATGGAGTCGGGTTCTACATCATTGGTACCTTGCTTAAAGTTAGGGTATTGAGTATAAACTCCACTTGTGTCTTTTATTCGGCCCGCATTGACCTCGTTATTGGCATAATTAAACACAATTACTCCTGCTTTGAGTTCGATGTCTTTGTAATACAACTCTGCTTTGTCGTATAACGTAATTGTTTTTTTTTGTTGGTCGAGCTTTGCGTAATTACTTGATTTATAATGCACTTTGCTCTCTAAAATACGGGGTTTTACTTTTACTGAATCTACTTTAGTTGAATCGGCAATTTTTGGTAATTGAGTAGGGGCAATAGCAACAGTTGTTGTGTCTTGAATAGGAATTTTTGAAGCGGTTGATCCTATTTCTTGCGCATGTATTTTAGAACTTCCCACTGTTAGGAAAAATGCTAATAAAACGATATGAAATAAGTTTGTACGCAAAGGTTTAAATACTATTTTTGTAAAAATTAGGCTTGCTTTTTGACGCGCCAAACTTACATATTATTTTTGGTCAAAAGTAAACTTTAGCAAATTAATAATCACGTTTTCATAGCAGCAGTCCTTGAAATTACTGCTACTTTGTACAACATTAAATAGGCTGTTGAAATTTATATTAATTCCATTGGCCACTCTAAATTACTATGAATAAAACACCACAATCACAATTACTGCTTCTGTTTAGTTGTTTTATTCTTGTTTGTCTTCCAACTTTTGCACAAAACAAGTTTAAAGTTACGCTTGATGCCGGTCACGGTGATCATGATTACGGCGCAGTCTACAATGGTCATATCGAAAAAAATATCACGCTTGCTATTGTGTTAAAAGTAGGTAAGTTGCTAGAAGCACGATCGGACATGCAAGTGAACTACACTCGAAAATCGGATGTATTTATTGAATTGGTAGAACGCAGTAACATTGCCAATCGGGCCAATGCCAATATTTTTGTTTCCATTCATTGCAATGCCAATAAAAATTCCGCTGCTGCTGGAACTGAAACCTATGTAATGGGTTTAAATAAAAATGCGTCCAACTTAGCAGTTGCAAAAAGTGAAAACTCGGTAATTACATTAGAGAAAGACTACAAACAAAAATACCAAGGATTTGATCCAAATAATCCCGGCTCAATGATTGGAATTACACTAATGCAAGAAGAATACTTAGAAAACAGTATTGCATTGGCCAGTAAATTGGAAGATAAATTTGTGTTGGAATTAAACACAAAGAGTAGAGGTGTAAAACAAGCGCCATTTATGGTTTTACACAAGGCTTATATGCCTCGTGTATTAATTGAAACGGGTTTCATTTCAAACCCAACAGATGGTGCTCGATTGGATTCTGAGGAAGGACAAGAAGATATCGCTCGGGCTATTGCCAACGCTATTATTGATTTTAAAAAGGAATATTTTGGCACAAACGAAGAGTCTTCACTCACAGAAAGACCCTCCCAGAAGGCAGCCGAAAGTATACAAGAATCAGCTGGTACAGCCACAAATCAAGTTGATTCTAAAACTGAACCAGTTAAGGAAGAAACTAAAAAAGTAGATAAAAAAATAGCAGAGTTTAAAATCCAAATTGCTGCAGTAACCAAAAAAGTAGAGCCCATTGCGGCAAATTTCAATGGGCTTTCACCTATTGAATTAATGGCTGAAGGAAATGTATTTAAATACACATATGGAACCACCACTGACTATGCAGTTGCCAAACGAAATTTACAAGAAGTGAAAGACAAAGGATATGCCTCTGCTTACATTATTGCATTCAAAAATGGTAAAAAAATTAGTGTACAAGAGGCACTCAAAAAATAATATAATACGCAGATTACCCATTTAAAATTTACACCTTGAACTATTCCAAAGAAATTAAAACCGCTTTACTTGTAATTGCCTCAGTATCTTTATTGATATGGGGTTATGGCTATTTAAAAGGAAAAGACATATTTAGTCGTTACAATACCTACACCGTTTATTTTGATAATGTAGAGGGTTTAACCCGATCAGCAGCTATAACCTTGAATGGGTTAGCGGTTGGAAAAATTGCTGATATTAAATTGGCCGACAATCAAACCGGAAAAATGCAGGTTGATTTTCAAGTAGAAACGTCAGTTCCAATTACTCGATCTACAGTTGCTTCTTTGTATGAACCTGCATTTATTGGCGGTAAACAAATCATGTTGATTCTTAATTCCAATGATCAACAATTGGCTCCATCTGGAAGTGTTTTAAAAGGTGCAGTAAAATCAGGACTTACTGAATTGGTTGCCGAAAAGTTGGCGCCTATTCAACAAAAATTAGATGTATTTCTAGAAAAATCGACCTTACTACTCACCAATGTGAATTCCGTTTTGGATGAACGCACCAAATCCAACATTCAAAACTCTATTGCAGAATTGAATGCAACCATGAAAGAAATGCACCAATTGAGTGCTTCAGCTAACGAATTGGTTGATGGAAATGCAAAAAATATATCGTCGGCAATGGCCGACTTAAAAAACACATCGGCAAATTTTTCTAAAATTTCAGATTCACTACAAAAGGCTGATATTGGTAAAACCATTCGCACACTGGAAAGCAGCTTAGAAAAAGTAAATCTGTTGCTTGGCAATTTAAATGATGGAAAAGGTACCCTAGGCAAATTAGCCAAAGATGAAGCACTATATAATAATCTTCAGAAAACAGCCAAAGAAATGGAGTTGTTGCTTCAAGATGTTCGATTACATCCTACCCGTTACGTAAATGTTTCATTGTTTGGCAAAAAAGAAAAGCCGTATGTGGTTCCAGTATCTGATACTTTGATTAAAAAATAAATTACATGCTAACACTTTCAACCTTATTTTTTACCGTAGTTCTGGCAATAGGAATTGGTGTTTTTGTTCGAAATGCCAACAAAATTAGACGCAACATCGCATTGGGACAAGCCATTGATAGAACTGATCAACCGGCTGAGCGTTGGCGCAACATGGCTCGAATTGCATTGGGACAGTCCAAAATGGTAAAACGTCCAATTGCTGGAATTTTGCACATTATTGTCTATGCAGGATTTATCATTATCAATATTGAAGTGCTGGAGATAATCACCGATGGACTGTTGGGCAAGCACCGAGCATTTGCTGGTCTAGGTAGTCTGTACAATTTTTTAATCGCGTCATTTGAAGTTTTGGCGGCCATGGTTTTAGTAGCTATTGTTGGGTTTTATATTCGAAGAAACGTCATTAAATTAAAGCGATTTGTATCGTCCGATTTGAAAGGTTGGCCCAAAAGTGATGCCAATTACATCTTGTATTTTGAATTGGTTTTGATGACCTTATTTCTAGTTATGAACGCTGCCGATTATCGTTTGCAACAACTGGGAGTTTCCCATTATATTCAAGCGGGATCTTTTCCGGTATCCCAATTTTTGGTTCCCCTTTTCAACGGCGTAAACGAAACGTTACTTGTGCTTATTGAACGTGCAGCGTGGTGGTTACATATTATTGGTATTCTTTGCTTTTTAAATTACCTCTATTTTTCTAAGCATTTACATATACTATTGGCCTTTCCAAATACATTCTACGCTGATTTAAACGCCAAAGGTCGTGTGTCTAATTTGGCATCGGTAACACAAGAAGTAAAACTTATGCTTGATCCGTCGGCTGATCCCTATGCAACTCCACCTACTGATGCACCTGTTGCAAAGTTTGGTGCCAGTGACGTGCAAGACCTCAATTGGGTACAATTACTAAATGCGTATACCTGTACCGAATGCGGACGTTGCACCTCGGCCTGTCCGGCCAATATGACCGGAAAAAAACTATCGCCTCGAAAAATCATGATGGATACCCGAGACCGATTGGAAGAGGTTGGTAAAAACATCGATGCCAACAAGGGTGTTTTTGTACCAGATAATAAATCCCTGTTACACGATTACATTTCAGCAGAGGAATTATGGGCTTGTACAACCTGTAATGCTTGCGTTGAAGAATGTCCGGTGAGCATTAGTCCCTTGTCTATCATCCTGGATATGCGTCGTTACTTGGTAATGGAACAAAGTGCTGCCCCACAATCGTTAAATACAATGATGACCAACATAGAGAATAATGCTGCGCCTTGGCCATACAACCAACAAGATCGCCTGAATTGGGCCAAAGAATAAAATAGTAATCAATCAAAAAGTCGATATAAAAATTCTCTTATAGGTGAGGTTAAGGGTGTTTTTAATTTAGTGTAACCATTTATTTTAGAAACAAAACGAACATGAAAACAGAAGATTTAGACAAAAACCTCTTAGCAGCCGCACAAGATGGATGTACCATCAGCCCCATTTTACCTGAAGGAATTAAAAATTATTTGATTGATATTGACGGAACAATCTGCGATGACATTCCAAACGAAGAACCCGAACGAATGCTTACAGCCGCAGTGTATCCCGACGCATTAATAACATTGAATAAATGGCATGATGAAGGCCACATTATTTTCTTTTTTACGTCGCGTACTGAAGAACATCGTGACTACACAGAACAATGGTTAAAGCAACACGGTTTTAAGTACCATGGCATTATTTTTGGAAAACCAAGAGGTGGAAATTACCATTGGATCGACAACCATTTGGTCAAGGCAACACGATACAAAGGACAATTTACAGACCTAATTGACAAAGAAGTTACCATACAAGTATTTAATGATGGTCAAAATTAATTGACTTTGTTAAAATGTAATTTAGTGCATACTTATATTTAAATTATTGAAATAACTATTATGACTGAAAATTTAGTTGTACCTACAATGGCAGAACTACTTGCTCAAGGCAAACAACCTGAAGTCTTATTTTGGGTTGGTTGCGCAGGAAGTTTTGATGAACGTGCCAAACGCATTACCAAAGCTTTCGTTCGAATTCTAACCCAAGCAAATGTTTCTTTTGCGGTATTGGGCGTTGAAGAATCATGCTCTGGAGACCCTGCCAAACGTGCGGGAAACGAATTTTTATATCAAATGCAAGCACTCATGAACATAGAGGTGCTCAATGCATACGAGGCAAAAAAAATAGTAACGGCTTGTCCGCATTGTTTCAATACCTTAAAAAATGAATACCCCGAGTTGGGTGGTGTATACGAGGTAATTCACCACACTACTTTTTTGAAATCGTTGCTTGACGAGGGTCGATTAACCATTGAAGGGGGTCAATATAAAGGAAAAAAAATCACTTTTCACGATCCGTGTTATTTGGGCAGAGCCAATGCTATTTATGAGGCTCCAAGACAATTAATCGAAAAACTCGATGCTGAATTGGTTGAAATGAAACGATCTAAAGCCAATGGATTGTGCTGTGGGGCAGGAGGTGCTCAAATGTTTAAAGACGCTGAACCTGGCAACAAAGAAATTAACATTGAACGCACTGAAGATGCATTAGCAGTAGCTCCCGAAATTATTGCTACAGGATGTCCGTTTTGCAACACCATGATGACCGACGGAATAAAAAATAAAGAAGAAGAAGGTAACGTTCAAGTTATGGACGTAGCCGAATTAATTGCTTCAGCCGAAGATTTATAACCATCTACTATGTATATTCCATTTGAACAGTTGCCTCTCGAGTCCAAAATTTGGATCTATCAATCCAATCGAAAATTCTCTGAAGATGAAGTGCAAGTCATCGAAACTGATTTAAATCTGTTTTTAGACAGCTGGGAATCGCACGGTACAGCATTGGAATCATCCTATCAAATTAAATACCAGCGTTTTATAATTATTGCGGTTAATCAAGATGTTCAAGTTGCAACGGGTTGTTCAATTGATAAATCAGTACAATTTATCCAACAATTTGAGCAAAAATTCCAGGTGGATTTGCTTGATAAAATGAATGTAACCTATAAAACAGGCGAACACATTGCACATAAAACGCTATTGGATTTCAAAAAAATGGCTAAAGAAAAAGCCGTCTCTGAGCACACTATTGTATTTAATAATTTGGTTAATACGATTGAAGAATTTAATGATTCCTGGGAAGTTCCCGCTGCTGAGAGCTGGCACAGCAGATTCTTTTAATACCTACATGAAAAATAATCACTTTGTTCTTTTTATCTATTCTATACTTGCTTTAGGTATATACAGCTGTGTATCGCCAAAAAAAACCATTACTAGCCCAGTAAATGACATTTCCTTTGAGTTTCCACACATTGAAGATTTTAAAGAATATTACGATTCAGACGAGCAAAAAAAGTGGGTAGACAGTGTTTATCAATCCCTAAATTTCGATGAACGATTAGGGCAGTTGTTTATGGTTTCGGCCTATTCCAACAAAGACAGCTCGCATACCAAATTCATTGAGAAACTAATTGTTGAACAAAAAATAGGTGGACTAATTTTTTTTCAAGGTGGACCAATTCGTCAGGCCAAACTGACCAATCGGTATCAAGCTCTAGCTAAAGTTCCATTATTGCTAGGCATTGACGGCGAATGGGGATTGAGTATGCGTTTGGATTCAACCTATCGTTATCCGTGGAATATGACGTTGGGAGCCATAAAAGACAAATCCTTTATAGAGAAAATGGGCGTGCAATTGGCTCAACAAAGCAAAAGCTTAGGCATACATTTTAATTTTGCTCCTGTACTCGACATCAATACCAACCCAAAAAATCCAATTATTGGTTTTCGATCTTTTGGAGAAGATAAATACAACGTAACCGAAAGTGCCATGGCGCTCATGAAGGGCTATCAAAGCTTGGGTTTATTGGCGACAGGCAAACATTTTCCGGGACATGGAGATACAGCTATTGATTCGCATTCTGCATTACCCACCATAACCTTTTCTCGGGAACGACTCAATGAAATTGAATTGTATCCCTACAAAAAATTAATCGACGCCGGATTATCCTCAGTAATGGTGGCTCATTTAAACGTACCCAGTTTGGAATGGCGAGAAAATTTGCCCTCTTCTGTATCCCACAACATTATAACCGACGTATTGAAAAATCAGTTGCAGTTTAAAGGCTTAATTTTTACAGATGCATTAAACATGAAGGCCGCAAAAAACTTTAGAGAACCCGGACAAATTGATCTCGAAGCCTTTATGGCTGGAAATGATATTTTATTGTGCGCTGAAGATGTACCCGTTGCCAAAGAAAAAATATGCATGGCCTACCAAAATGGTTTCATTTCAGAAGAGCGATTGGCCTACTCGGTTAAAAAGATAATAAAGTACAAGTACAGGACCGGTTTACATACGTACAAACCGCTTGATTTGACAACGGTTTACTCAGATTTGAATAAAACTGAAAATGATGCTTTGCATTATAAATTGTATGAAAATGCCATCACAGTGCTCAGAAACAAGGAGTCTATTTTGCCCATACAAGATTTAACCAAAGAAAAAATTGCCTATGTAAAATTGGGCGATGATACCAATAACAGCTTTGTTTCAACCCTTAAAAAATATACGCAAATTACCGAAGTGACTCATGAAAACATTGACTCTCTTCAAGTATTACTCAAACCGTTTACAACTGTAATTGTTGGATACCACAAATCAGATAAAGCCTGGAAAAAGACAGATTTATCGGCTACTGAATTAGCAAATCTGCAGCAGCTTGCCCAAAACAATCGTGTAATTTTGGATGTATTTGCCAAACCCTATACCTTACTGCCCTTTGCTAATTTTGATGATTTTGAAGGCCTAGTCATGTCCTATCAAAACAGTGATATTGCACAAGAAGTATCAGCTGAATTAATTTTTGGAGCTATCGAAGCCAAAGGAAAATTACCCGTAACAGTTCATCCTGATTTACCCGTAAATTTTGGTCTTTCAACGCCCAAACTTAATCGATTGGGATTTTCTAGTCCCGAAAATGTAGGACTAAATCCACAGAAATTAAACGAAATTGAGCCAGTCATGCAGAAGGCAATTGCCGGAAAAATCATACCTGGAGGACAAATTTTGGTTGCTAGAAAAGGGAAAGTGGTGTATCAAAAGTCATTTGGTACCCAAACCTATGCGCCTGATAGCCCAAAAATCAACAACGAAAACCTCTATGATATTGCATCACTCTCGAAAATAATAGGCACTCTGCCCGTATTTATGCAAATTTATGAGCAAAAAAAACTAAACCTTGATACAGAATTAGGTGCTTTATTACCTGAATTTTCAAGCAGCAATAAGGCACACATTACCATTAAAGAATTGTTGTCACATCAGGCCCAGTTGCCTGCATGGGAACCTTTTTACAAAAATACACTTGACAGCTTGAAGAAGCCATTAGAAACCTATTACTCAAAATTGTATTCTCCTACGCATGCGTTTCAAGTAGCCGATAGTTTGTTCATTCGATCGGATTATCCACCCACTATTTTGAATTACATTATTTCGTGTAAGTTAAATCCAAAGAAAGAATACAAATACAGTGATTTTACCTTTATAATTTTGAAAGAGTACCTGGAAAAAACCAGTAGCAAAACCTTAGACGAGCTTACGCAGCAGCAATTTTTTACTTCAATAGGGATGAATAACACCCTATATAATCCGTTGAAAAAATTTACTCCTTCTATACTGGTACCCACCGAAATAGATACCTACTTCAGGCATCAGCTGCTGCAAGGCTATGTGCATGACATGACTGCAGCATTACAAGGTGGAGTGGCAGGACATGCTGGTTTGTTTTCAAACGCACTTGATGTGGCCAAAATGATGCAACTCTATTTACAGAAAGGACAATACGGTAATCAATCGTATTTTTCAACAAATACCTTTGATATGTTTAACCGCTGTTACTATTTAGATCAAGGAAATCGCAGGGGGTTAGGATTTGACAAACCCCAACTTCCGGGAACAACTGGACCGACCTGTGGCTGCACATCCTCATCTAGTTTTGGACATACTGGTTTTACAGGTACCATGACCTGGGCTGATCCCGACAAAGAACTTATTTATGTATTTTTATCCAACAGAACTTACCCAGATGCCACTGATAATAAACTAGCCAAAGAAAATATCCGTGAGCAAATTCAAAAAATAATCTACGACGCAATTCAACCCGACTAATACCACATGAAAATAGCCATTGTTTGTTATCCAACGTTTGGAGGAAGTGGAGTAGTAGCCACTGAGTTAGGCTTAGAATTGGCCAGACGAGGTCACGAAATTCATTTTATTACTTACAGTCAACCGGTGCGCTTGGCCCTGTTGAGCCCCAATGTACATTTTCATGAAGTAAATGTGCCAGAATATCCACTGTTTCATTACCAACCCTATGAACTTGCCCTTTCGAGTAAATTGGTAGATATGGTAAAACTGCACAAAATAGAAGTTTTGCATGTACATTATGCTATACCTCATGCTTATGCCGGTTATATGGCACAACAAATGCTAAAAGAAGAAGGCATCTTTATTCCTATGGTTACTACGCTGCATGGTACAGATATTACCCTTGTAGGAAACCATCCGTTTTATAAACCGGCCGTTACATTTAGTATCAATAAGTCTGACTTAGTTACTTCGGTTTCACAAAGTTTAAAAGACAATACCTTGGAGTTGTTCTCAATAACCAAAGAAATTGAAGTAATACCCAATTTTATTGAACTGGCTAAAATATCTCAAAAAATAAGCTGTCGATCAGCAATGGCTCATCCCGATGAACGCATCATCACACACATTAGTAATTTTCGTGCGGTGAAACGCATTCCAGATGTAGTAGAAATTTTTTACCGAATTCAGCAACAAATCCCTTCCAAATTAATGATGGTGGGGGATGGGCCCGAAAAAGAAAAAGCCGAGATTTTATGCACACAACTCGGAATAACTGACAAGGTGATTTTCTTTGGGAATAGCAATGAAATCGATCAAATATTACAACATTCCGACTTGTTTTTACTGCCTTCCGAAACCGAAAGCTTTGGCTTGGCCGCCTTAGAAGCAATGGCATGTGGAGTGCCGGTAATATCGAGCAATTCCGGAGGATTGCCTGAAGTAAATTTAGAAGGGTATTCGGGTTATTTAAGTGAGGTGGGCAATGTGAATGAAATGGCCAAAAACGCAATTCAAATTTTGAGTGACCCTGCGCGACTACAAGAATTCAAATCAAATGCTTTGAAAACAGCCGAAAAATTTGATATTCAACACATATTGCCACTCTATGAGTCGGTGTACAAACGCGCGATTGATCTGAAGAAAAAATGAGAAAACTCCTAAACCTTGTTTTTTTGTGCCTACTTGGTGCCTGCAGTTCCGGTTCCAATTCAAGTAGTAAACCGTTGGTTGAAATCCTATCTCAACAACCAGATGGAGGAGCGCGCATTCCCTTTTTTGAGTTGCTTAGCGAATCTAAGGAAATATACATGCTGCAAAACGATCCGCTTTTGCGCAAAAAAATAAAAGACTCCGATTTAAATCTGTGCAATTTTGTAATTCTTAATGCAGGCGAACAAGAAAGCTACGGATACCAATTTAGCATTGATCAGGCAACAGAAACCCAAGACAGTATTGTTATTAAAACCAAACTTCTTCCGCCCAGTTTAGTTGTTAAACCTGAAAAAGATGTTTTTTATACTCCATTTACTGTACTCAAAATCAATTCCAAGAAACCGATACGTTATAAATAAAAAAATCCATCAACTTTGCTGATGGATTTTTTTTAAGTCTAGTTATTCCTTAGAATCTATAACGAAACGCAATTGCTATATCCGAGTTGTAGCTCTTGTAGTAGTCATTTTTTGCGCCAAATTCGGGTCTAAAATCAGCCGAGATGGTCAACGGAAAATCAAAATTATATTCGATACCTATATCACCGGCACCATACACAAAAGTTCCATTGTCTTTTGCAGCTCCATTTGCATAACTCCAATTCAACAATCCACCTCCAACTCCAGCATACCAATTAATGTTAGCATCCAAATCCCAAACCCATTGGTATATTCCGTTAACTTTTACTGCGCTTACATGATCGCTCGAACGCCACCCTAGATTGGCCTCTAACCGGTTGGCTTCGCCCAATGGTCTTTGATACGACACTTCAGTTCCCAACCCATTATTGCTACCAAATCGAAGACCAATGGTTTGACTCGGTTGTGCAAATGCAGCGGTTGATAATCCCAAAACAAAAAGGGATGAGTAGATAAATTTTTTCATGTGTTCTAGTATTTATAATGTTTACGCGAATATAAGCAAAGCATTTTTTTTAGTTGTTAATTTTTGACTCAGAACAAGTCTAAATAATCAAACTGAAATACTATTTTTGTTCAAATTGAAATCACCATGGCAGGAAACACATTTGGTACCCTATTAAAACTCACCACCTTTGGCGAATCCCATGGCGAAGCCATTGGCGGCATACTTGATGGTATTCCTGCTGGTGTAGAATTAGATCTTCAGGCTATACAGTACGATCTTTCTCGACGTCGTCCTGGACAATCAAGTTTGGTTAGCCCACGTGATGAATCCGACACACTTCGCATACTATCGGGAGTATTTGAAGGCAAAACAACAGGAGCACCTTTGGGATTTTTAATTCCAAACACCAATACCAATTCGGCCGATTATGCACATTTGGCCAACAGTTTTAGACCCAGTCATGCTGATTTTACGTATGAAAAAAAATACGGACTTCGCGATTACCGTGGCGGAGGCCGAAGTTCAGCAAGAGAAACCGCTATACGAGTGGTCGCTGGTGCAATTGCCAAACAACTTTTACCTCACATTAGCATTCAAGCTTATGTCTCAAGTGTTGGTCATCTTACACTTACAAAATCCTATACTGAATTAGATTTGTCTGCTACCGAATCATCAGCTGTTCGATGTCCGGATCAAGCTGTTGCCCAAGAAATGGAAACCTACATCCGAACCGTACAAGCTGCTGGCGATACAGTAGGCGGAATCATCACTTGTGTAATTAAAGGTGTACCTGCTGGCTTGGGTGAACCCGTTTTTGATAAACTACACGCCGAACTGGGAAAAGCCATGTTATCTATAAATGCTGTGAAAGGGTTTGAGTTGGGAAGTGGATTTGCTGGAAGTTCCCGATTGGGTAGCGAACACAACGATGTTTTTTTACCAAACGGAAGCACACAAACTAATCATTCCGGTGGAGTTCAGGGTGGAATTTCAAACGGAATGGATATTTATTTCCGGGTGGCGTTTAAACCGGTGGCTACTCTTATGCAGGACCAACAATCTGTCAATAAAAAAGGAGAAGCAATTACAATCCAAGGCAAAGGCCGACACGATGCCTGTGTAGTGCCTCGAGCCGTTCCAATTGTCGAAGCCATGGCAGCCTTAGTACTTGCTGATTTTGCCTTTCGCCAACGCGCAATTGCCAATTGGGTGTAGCTCTTCCCGCTTTTCACTGTATCTTTAGTCCCGAACCCCGGTCCTAAAGGATGCCGTTGCAATCGGGGCTAATAAAATAATCAACATACCATGAATACTTCAAAATCCAAATCCAGCTTTTTATCCAACCTTACTACTCAAATTTTAATTGCCATGTTTCTTGGCGCAATTATAGGAGTTTTTGTACATCAAAATTATGATGCTGAAGCAGCAAAAACCTTTAGCGGATACATCAAGTTGTTGGCCACGTTATTTATTCGATTGGTTCAAATGATAATTGCTCCCTTGGTGTTTACCACTTTAGTTGTAGGAATAGCCAAATTAGGCGACATCAAATCGGTGGGACGCATTGGCGGAAAAGCCATGGCTTGGTTTTTTTCGGCTTCGTTTATTTCCTTACTCATTGGTCTTTTTTGGGTAAACGTACTTGAACCTGGGATAGGTTTAAATTTGTCATCAGTAGATCTAAACACCGCTACAGAAGTAACAGAGAAAACCACTTCTTTTTCAGCACAAAACTTTGTTGAGCATATTATTCCCAAAAGTATTGTTGAGGCCATGGCCACCAATGAAATCCTTCAGATTGTTATTTTTTCGATCTTTTTTGGACTGGCCGCGGCTGCCATAGGCGACAATTCAAAACCAGTTGTGAATGCCTTAGACAAAACAGCACACATCATTTTAAAAATGGTAAACTACGTTATGAAATTTGCACCAATTGGCGTATTTGGTGCTATTGCAGGTGTATTTGCTGTGCGTGATTTTAGTGAGTTATTGTTTACCTACGCTAAATTTTTTGGTTCATTTTTAGTGGGCATTAGTTCGCTGTGGGCCATTTTATTGTTGGTGGGTTATCTGTTTTTAAAATCTCGGATGACTACCTTGTTAAAACGCATTGTAAGTCCGTTGATTATAGCTTTTGGTACAACCAGTAGCGAAGCAGTATTTCCAAAATTGACCGAAGAACTCGAACGTTTTGGAATCAAAGACCGCATAGTTTCGTTTATGTTGCCCTTGGGTTATTCGTTTAATTTGGACGGCAGCATGATGTATATGACTTTTGCCAGTATATTTATCGCTCAAGCCTACGGCATTCCTTTGGATTTACCAACCCAGTTTACCATGTTGTTGGTTCTGATGCTTACCAGTAAGGGTATTGCAGGTGTGCCACGTGCAAGTTTGGTCGTAGTAGCGGCTACCTGTGGCATGTTTCAAATCCCAATTGAAGGAATTGCCCTTATATTACCGATTGATCATTTTTGCGATATGTTTCGCAGTGCAACCAATGTGTTGGGCAATGCTCTAGCAACGTCAGTAGTTGGAGAATGGGAAAATAAGGACCAAAACGGCTAAAATCACTTAAATATCATTTTCTTATTCATTGTATATGAATATTTACTTTATTTGCCACTGAAAACGAATTACTTAATGTTTAAACTCCACAAATTATGAACAAAAAATTACCCTTAATTTTCATACTTCTCCTTAGCACTTCTGTGTTTGCTCAGGAATTGCTTTCAGAAAATTTCAATACGTTTCAGATTGGAAACGTAGGCACCGATATCACGGGTGCCATTTCTACCAACAGTATTTTTACTGCTGCTACCAATGGTACAGCACCAACAACTTCAAACAACGCCGGGAATGCTAATTTTCAGATTGTTGCCAATGATGCCATTCACCAAAATGTTTTGCAAATTATTGGAACCAATGGCGACAAAGGAAGCCGTCAACTTTGGTACGATGGTTTTGCTGATATTTGGAGTTTTAGAGATGCCGGAAACGAGATTATTGAAATTGAGTTTGATATGTACACCGGAAATACATCTGGTACAAGTGTAAACACCAAAGGTCTATATATATTTGATGCCACCAGAACAAAAATTCTTGCTGGATTTTCATTTAATACCAAAACCTTAGTCCTTTCTGGTGTTGGCTATTATACAAGTGCAACTGCACCCATTGGAAACTATATTTTTTATTTAGGAACTGGATCACAAAACATAACTTTACAAGCAGACGTTTGGGTGCGTTTGGGTGTTAGTTTCAACAAAACAACTGGTCAAATCCGTTGGAAAGGTCCAGGTATTAATGGTCAAGTTCCGGGAGCTGGAACCGGTTCAGATCCAGACCGCGTGAGTTTAGTATCATTAAGTGGTACCACAACTACTGCGCCAATTGTAACCAATACTGCTGCTGCTGTAGGTCTATTTGATAATTTTATATTCAGAGCATCGGCAACCGATAATTTATTGGGTATAGATGAAATAGCAGTGGTTGCCAATCAACCCTTGTTTTCTTTTTACCCCAACCCATCTCAAGATGTAATTACCGTTTCATCGGCTGTTAATTCTGACATTACTACAATGACAATTACCGACATTAACGGAAGAGTTGTAAAACAAATTGCACCTGAAAATAGTGGAAACCAAATAATTTCGATTGCCGATTTGACTAACGGAGTATACTTTTTGACGATCAATTCAAGCGAAGGTACTTTCGTTGAAAAATTGATAAAAAACTAAAATTCCTTCAAATAAATGAAAGCCTCAAAATTATTTTTGGGGCTTTTTTTTTGATAGACTAAAAGAATAATCAAGATAAAAACTTGTCTGCATTGGCCGGATCAGGAAAAACACAAAGATCCGTTTTACCAAACCAGCTGTATCTGTTTTTGGCTACACAACTGTACATAAAATTCAGTATAATTCGGGGCAAAACCTGAAACACCAGTACCAGCTTTAGTTTGCTGGATGCGTGTTTGCATATATAAAATACCGCTTCCGATTGAATATAATACGCCACATTGGGTTGGTAAACAACAATAGTATCAGAGGTTTGTGTTGAATACCCGATGTGTCTTAATATTGATTTTCCAAGTTCAGCTTGTTGCGATACAAACCGAAAACGATCGGCTGGATCCTCTCGCAAAAGGAATCGAACCGCACGATTACACAATCCACATTCGCCGTCATAAAGCACTATAATTTTATCGGGAGGTAGTTGTTCCATCAGGGTTGAACATATTCTAACTGACTTATATTTACTGTAGAGGTAAATACGCCATAATTCACGATGGCTTTGGTTTTCTCAATTTTATCGATTGTTCCAATGGCTTTTCCATCAAACATCCGTACGCGATCACCTACTTTTAGTACTGGTTTGGGCTTTTCAGTAACTATGGCTGTGCGTTTCTTTTCTTTCTTTTCTTGCCGAATGGCTTCGACCTTTACCGTAACTTCTTTTGCAATTTCTTTTTGAATAACCTGCTTGAGCTTTATTTCTTTGGGTGTCGCTTTTTTGCGTTTGGAATTTTCTACTTCAATTACTTTTAAAAAATCAGCAATAAGTTCTTTTTTATTTTTTGAATTGAAATATTTTCCAGCCATGTCATCTATTTTTTGTCCCATATAAATCAAGCGTTGGTTGCTATCATACAATTCTTGGTAGCTTTCTAACTTTTGCTTGATTTTGGTATTAATTGATTCCATTTTTTTGCTTTCTTCACGCACCTTGCTTTCTTCTTCCTTCAGATTTTGAGCTGTTTTTTCCATTTTGGAGCGCTCTTTTTGTAAAGTGGCAATGGTCTTGTCAAAGCGCACTTTACCCACTTCTATTTTCTTTTTTGCACGGTTAATCAGTCCATAAGGAATGCCATT